>NZ_JBKGHJ010000142.1:0-17166 GCF_046520365.1 Corallococcus sp. 4LFB | reverse complement strand
CAGCGGCTTCCGCGGCGGCGCGTGCGGCGGCCTCGGCGGCGGCACGGGCAGCGGCGGCGGCGGAGCCATCAATAGGGGTGGACATGGGCGGAACTCCTACCTTTTAGAAACCGAGAAAGTTCCCCGGATTCTCTACATTTTGCGGCGAATGTTGCCTGACTTCCCGCAGTCTCACGAGTCCCCGGGGAGGACGGGGCCGGTACGTCATTGCCCCTCAACGGGTTACATGGATCGCCGCGCCCGCATGACGCGCAAAGACATAGCGGACACAATGGATGTCCCCGGGGAAGGCCCCCGCGCCCCGTCCGGCTGCGTCATGCCCTGGCGGAGGGGCGGAGCATCCACTGGCCCAGCAGGACGCACCCGACGGAGCTGACCAGGGTGAGCACCGCCACGGCGGGGAACGAAGCCTCCGCGCTCATGAACAGCGCCAGGGGAGACCAGCCCACGAGGAAGGACGCCGGGGTGATCAGCAGGGCCCGCGGATCGCGGGGATCGCGAACCAGGGCCTGGATGGCGCCCAGGGCCAGCCCGGTGACGGCCAGGCCGGTGAGCATCATCAGGGGAAAGCTCCGGCCGAACATCCGCGCGTACACCCCGGCCCAATCCATCCCATGTCCTGGCGCCTCGCCGCTCCCCGCCAGCGGACACTGTCCGTGGGCCGGGGCCTACGGCTTGACCTGATATGCATTGAGGCCCGCGGTGTCTGCCCATTCCGTCCGGCCGCGAGCAGCGCGGCTTCAGAGGGGCTGGGTGCGCTGGAGCAGCCAGTCGCGCCCGGCGCCCTGGAGGTGGGGCTGGAGCCGCTCGCGCACGGTGGCGTGATAGGCATTGAGCCAGTCGGTCTCCTCCCGCGACAGCAGGGCCGGGTCCACCAGCCGCGTGTCGATGGGGCAGAGGCTCAGCGTCTCGAAGCGCAGGAAGTCGCCGAACTCCGTCTTGCGGTCGGGCACCGCGGCGATGAGGTTCTCGATGCGGATGCCCCAGCGGCCCGGGCGGTAGAGGCCGGGCTCGTTGGAGGTGATCATCCCCGGCTCCAGCGCCGTGGTGGGGTCGTTGGGCATCGTCGGGGAGACGCCGTGCGGCCCCTCGTGGACGTTGAGGAAGAAGCCCACGCCGTGGCCCGTGCCGTGGCCGTAGTCCAGCCCCTCCGCCCACAGCGGCGAGCGCGCCAGCGCGTCCAGGTTCGGGGAGCGGGTGCCCCGGGGGAAGCGGGCCCGGGACAGGTTGATCATCCCGCGCAGCACCAAGGTGAAGTCGCGCCGCTGCTCCGCCGTGGGCTCCCCCACGGGCACCACGCGGGTGATGTCCGTGGTGCCGGACGTGTACTGCCCGCCGGAGTCGATGAGCAGCAGGCCCCGCGGCTGCTGCCCCGGCAGGCACACCGTCGCGTGCGAGGCCTGCGTCGCGCGGTAGTGCGGCATCGCGGCGTTCGCGTTGAACGCGGCGATGGTGGAGAAGCTGAGCGACACGAAGCCCGGACGCCTTGCCCGCTCCGCGGAGAGGCGCTCGTCGACGGTCAGCTCGGTGATGGGCTCGCGGCCCAGGGCGGACTCGAACCAGGCGAAGAACGCGCACAGCGCGGCCCCGTCCTGCTCCATCGCGTGGCGGAAGTGCGCGAGCTCCGCGTCCGTCTTGCGCGACTTGGCCACGGTGGACGGGTTGAGCCCCTCCACCACGCTCACGCCCTTGCCCACCGCCTGCCGCAGCCCGTGGGTGATGCGCCGGGGGTCCACGAGCAGCCGCGTCCCCTCCGGCAGCGCCTCCAGCGCGCGGGCCGCCTCGTCGTAGGGGTGGAGGGTGACGCCGTCCGCCTCCAGCTCCGCGCGCAGTGCGTCCGGCACCTTGCCCGCCCCGATGAACAGGCGGGCCCCGCCGGGCTCCACCAGCAGGTGCGCCAGGAACACCGGGATGTAGTCCACGTCCGCGCCGCGCAGGTTCGTCAGCCACGCGACATCATCCAGCGTGGAGATGAAGTGGTGCGTCGCGCCCAGCACGCCCATCTCCGCGCGCACGGCCCGCAGCTTGTCCGTGCGAGGCACCGGGGACAGCGCGTGCGCGTACACGGGCGCGGCGGGAAGGGGCGGCCGGTCCGCCCAGGCCTCCGCCACCACGTCCAGGTCCGTGCGCAGCACCACCCCCGCCGCCGCCAGCTGCGTGGCCGCCGAGCGCGCCAGGCCCAGGCCCAGCACCGCCCCGTCCACCGCCACCACCTGCCCCGGTTGCACGTTCGCGGCCAGCCAGTCCAGGTGCGACTGCCCGGGCGCGTTCGTCGTGCGCACCGTCGCGATACCGCTGCCCTTCAGCTGGGCGTCCGCCTGATCCCAGTAGCGGCTGTCCACCCACAGGCCCGCGTACTCCGCCGTCACCACCAGCGTGGCCAGGGAGCCGGTGAAGCCAGACGCCCACTCGCGTCCCTTCCAGCGGCCCGGCAGGTAGGTGGACAGGTGCGGGTCGCTCGTCGGCACCCAGACCGCCGCCACACCGCGCTCCCGCATCACCTGCCGCAGCCGCGCGATGCGCTCGCGCGCCGCGGCCCCCTGCGTCTGCTCAAGGCCCATGGCTTCCTCCGTCGTTGCGCCGCCCCCGTCCTCATGCCGGAAACAGCGCGCCTTTTCGAGGCCCTCGCACCCCGGGTCCCACCCGGGTCAATACTCCCGGGAATCCCGCTGTCGCCCGGAAGACGCGGTGCGGCACCCCGTCGCGTCGCGGCTCCGCGATGTGTTGTCCATTGATGGGAAAGTGTCGCGAGCCCCTGGGCCGCTTGCGAGCAGGTGCTTACCAAGCCGGTGGCCGTGGTGAGGAGCACGCGGCCCAGGTCCACCCGTCTCCTGAGCAGGTCTGGTTTTCCACCGTGCGACGCGTTCTCGCCATCCTTCCCTACGTTCCTCTGCCTTCGGATACGGGCGGCACCCTGCGCACGCTCGAGCTGGTGCGTGCGCTTGCCTCGCGCTTCGAGCTGGAAGTGTTCGCGGTGCACCGGGCGGGCAACGACGCCGAGGGCTTCAAGCGCTGGCTGGAAGGCCTGGGCGTGCCGGCCTCCAGGCTGCACCTGGTGGACCTGCCGCGGGTGGCGCTCGGGGAGACCTTGAACAGCAGCCGGGCCTTCCTGCGGGGCACGCCGCTCACCTACGTCCGCTTCGGGCGCCAGGGCCTGAGTGACGCCCTCCGCAAGGTGCTGACGGAGCGGGGCCCCTTCGACATCATCCACTTCGACCACCTGCACATGGCGCAGCTGTTGCCGCTGGCGCGGCAGCTCAACCCGGGCGCGCACCTGGTCATCGACGAGCACAACGTGGAGAGCCAGGTGCTCGCGCGCATGGCGCCCCTGAGCGCGCCGCTGCTGCGGCCGTTCCTCAACTGGCAGTTCCAGCGGGTGGAGCGGCTGGAGCGCGAGTGCGTGAGCCAGGCGGACACCGTGCTGGCGTGCTCGGACGTGGACGCCCAGCAGCTTCGCGCCCTGGGAGCGAAGCACGTGCAGGTGGTGCCCAACGGCGTGAAGCTGCCGGACTTCGCGCCCCGGGCGGCCATGGGTGACGACCTGGTCTTCGTGGGCTCCATGGACTGGTGGCCCAACGAGGACGCCGTGCTGCGGCTGGCGCGCGAGGTGTGGCCGCTGGTGTCGTCGGACCTGTCGGCCGGCAAGCTGCTGGTGGTGGGCCGCAGCCCGCCCGCGTCCGTGCGCGCCCTGGAGAACGAGCGGCTGGTGGTGACGGGCTCGGTGCCGTCGGTGGCGCCGTACCTGGCGCGTGCGCTGGCGACGGCCATTCCCCTGCGCGCGGGCAGCGGGACGCGCCTCAAGGTGCTGGAAGCCGCGGCGGCGGGCGTGCCCGTGGTGGCCACGCGCCTCGCGGTGGAGGGGTTGCCGGTGGTGGAGGGGCAGCATGTCCTCCTCGCGGAGTCCCCCCAGGAGTTCGCCGCCGCGCTGCGCCGGCTGCGCCAGGATCCGGACCTCTGCAGCCGGCTCGCGCAAAACGCCCGCCGCATGGCGGAGTCCTTCGCGTGGGACGGCATCGGGGCAGGCCTGGGCGAGCTCTACCTGAACGCGCCGGTCGTGCGCGGCGACGGGACCAGGCCCTCGGGGTCGGAAGCCCACTGAGCCCGTCCTGGGCGGAGTGCGGTGGGTCTCGATCTCGCGCCGAAGCCTTCAGCCTCGGCGTCCATCTCCACGGCTGAGAAGGTAAGAACCGGCGGGAGGCCGCCCTCCGCGGCGTCCTGCGCGAACCGGTCCGACTGTCGGACCAGTTGGGCAAGTCATGGCCAGGAGGGCCCCCGGTCCAGCCGGGCCGCGGCAACTGGTCCGACTGTCGGACCAGTTGGGCAAGTCATGGCAGGACGGCCTCCGCGTCCCCCGTGCCCGACAGCCTGTCCGACTGTCCGACCAGTTGGGCCCGGCATGGCAGGGGTTCCTCCGCTTCATCCGGGGGCAGAAACCTGTCCGACCACCGGACAGGTTGGGGCCGCGCCGGACCGGAGCCGGAAGACACCGCGCGTCCGTGCAGGAGGCGGTGGACCTTCACCGCAGGCCTGGATCGCCCTACCCGGCCGAGGCCTGGGCGTGAGGCTGATCCACGAGCGCGGGCAGGTAGAGCGATTCGATGTAGCGATTCGCCATCCGCTCCGGTGCGTGGTGGGCCACGACGTACTCCCGCGCGGCCTGCGCCATCCGCGTCCTCCAACCCGGGGCCGCCAGCAGTCCCGCGAGCGCCGAGGCCAGCGTGCCCGCGTCTCCCGGCGGCACCACGAGCCCGCGCCCGGTGCCCAGCACATGGGGCAGCTCGCCGACTCCGGACGCCACCAGCGGCCGCCCCAGCGCCATCGCTTCCAGCGCGACCAGCGGCATGCCTTCCCGCAGGGACGGCATCACCACCACGTCCGCCGCCGCATACACGCCGCGAACCTCCGAGCGGAATCCCAGGAAGCGCACCGGCAGTCCCTGCGCCTGCGCCTCCAATGACTCGCGCAGGGGGCCATCGCCCACCAGCAGCAGCGTGGGCACCGTGGCGCCGGGCGTCCGGGCCAGGCGCTGCATCGCGTCCAGGAGCACCTGGGGCCCCTTCTCCACTGACAAACGCCCCACCAGCGCGATGACGGACCCGTCCGGCGCGAGCCCCAAGGCCTCGCGGGCCTGGAGCCGCTCCTCCTCCGTGCACGCGTCCGCGAGCGGCAGCGCGTTGGGGATGTAGACCACCGGCGAGCGGTGGACGTAGCGGCGCAGGCGCGCGGTCAATTCGCGCGACACCGCCGCCACCGCGCTCGTGCAGTTGCCCAGCACGCGCGCCAGCCCCTCGTAGGCGATCAGCGCGGGCGTGGCGCCGGTGTCCCCATGGTACGTGGCCACCAGCGGCACTCCGGCGAGCGCGCTCGCGGCGGCGCCCAGCGTGAGCGACTTGTAGTCATGCGCGTGCAGCAGCCCCACGCCCCGGCGGCGGACCTCCGAGGCGAGCGTGGCCACGGCCATCGCGCTGAAGCGGCCGGGCACCTCCAGCGTCAGCGCGTCCAACCCCTGCTCCCGCGCCGCACCCGAGAGCACGTCCACCCGCCCAGGCGAAACGAGGCTGCACACCTGCGCCCGCCACGGCGACGGCGTGGACGCGGCCAGCGACAGCAAGGCCCGCTCCGCGCCGTACAGGCCGCAGGTGCTGCGCACATGGAGGATGGTGGAGTGCGGCACCCGTCGTTCTCCCGTGCCGCTCACGCCTGGGCGCGAGCCGCGGCACCCCGGTAGAGCCTCGCGTACGTGTCCACCATCGTGGACAGCGAGTAGCGCTGCACCTCGCGCTTCGCGGCCTCACCCAGGCGCGAGCGGAGGTCCGCGTCGTGGGCCAGGCGCTTCACCGCGCCAGCGAGCGCGTCCACGTCCCCGGACGGCACCAGGAGCGCCGTCTCGCCATCGCGGTGCACCTCGCGGATGGCCGGGATGGCGTGCGACACCGTGGGCAGGCCTACCGCCATCGCCTCCAGCAGCGACAGCGAGCGGCCCTCGCGGCGGGACGGCTGCACGTAGACGTCGAACGCGGGCAAGAGCTTGCTCGCCTCCAGCAGCGCGCCCGTGAAGTGCACCCGTCCGGCCAGCGGGGACGCGGCGGCGCGAGCACGCAGCGCGGCCTCCATCGGGCCGGGGCCAATCATCACCAGGTGCGTGTCCTTCGCGTCCGCGAAGTGGCGCAGGAAGGCGTCCACCAGCAGGTCCGGGCCCTTCTCCTCGGAGAGGCGGCCCAGGTAGCCCACCACGGTGGCGTCCTGTGGAAGGCCCAGGCGCTCACGCGCGGCCCTGCGGGCCTCCTCGCCCGTGGCGACCTCCAGCGGCACGCCATTCTCGATGGTGACCACGTTCGACAGCAGCTTCGGGCTCCAGCGCTCCAGGCTGGCGCGCACTTCACTGCCGCACGCGACCAGGGACTGGGTGAACATGGCGGCGGCCATGGCCGCGGGGCGCAGCTTGCCCTGCGGCTCGACCGTCTGGTGGAAGGTGCCCAGGACGGGCGTGCGCGGACGCAGCGTCCGGGTGGCGACGGCGTTGAGCCAGGGCCCCACGTCGTGGCCGTGGACCACGTCGGCGCCAAAGGCGTCCACCTCCTGGGCCAGCCGGCGGATGGCCGTGGGCGTCATGCCGGCCAGGCCTCCCAGCCACACCGTGGGGACGTTGACGCGCTGGAGCAGCTCGCGCACCGGACCGTCCGGCCCCAGGGCCAGCACCACGGACTCGATGCCCCGCTCGCGGCCATGCTGGGACAGCCGGACCACCAGCTGCTCGAGTCCGCCCATCTCCAGGCCATACATCACGTGAGCCACGCGCGTAGGCCGCGCCGTCGGGTGCAGTTCGTTCGTCATGGACGCGGGCAAGCTAGGCACGCCCCCCGGCCCCACAACCCCTGCGGGCGGTCCCCGTCCCGGCGGATGTCAGACAGTGGAAAGGTCCCTCACCGACAGGCCCCCCAGGGGCCCCACCGGAGCGCCCTTTTGGGAATCCCCGATCACGACTTCCGGCTGCTCACCACCTGCGGTGATTCCTCGGAGGCCGCGCTGCTGCGGGGCCTGCTCGAAGCGAACAGCATCCCTTGCATCGTCCAGGGCGAGCAGCACCGCTCCATGCTGGGCGTGGCCGGGGCCTACATCGAGGTGCGGGTGCTGGTCCTGGCCGGGGAACTGGAGCGCGCCCGGGAGCTGCTCACGAGCGTGCCGCAAGAGGAACCGCCTGGGAACGGCGCCGCCGCGACGCCGGATCCCGACTCCGAGGAAGCCCACTGCGCGGTGCACGGCCAGCGCGCCACGTTGACCTGCAAGCGGTGCGGCAACTTCCTGTGCGGGCACTGCGATGCAGCCAGCGCCGGCCTCTATAGAGGATTGCGCCGACCTCAAGGCTTCGGGCGCCCGGGTTCAGCGCGGCCGGAAGCGAAAGGTCGTCGCGTGGTGGATCCTGCTCTTCATGTTCGGCCCCCTCCTCCTGATCATCCTGTCGAACCTCCTGTTCGCGCCGCGGCACTGAAGCCGTCCTGACCTGGCGGGCACTCCCACCATCGAGGACGTGGCAGCCTTCCGGGAATGAAGCCCCGCCGAGCCCTCCTGCCCGTCCTCCTCGCCGTGGTCCTCGCCACCGCGTGCGCCTCCGTGTCCCGCCCTCCCGTGGAGCTGGCCACCCCGACACGGACAGGCACTCCCGCGAACGGCCTGCCCTACCGCCTCTTCGTCTCCGGACAGGCCTCACCGGAACACCCGCACCGCTTGGTGGTGTGGCTGCATCCGACGGGCACGGATGGCCTGACGCTGGTGGAGCCCCTGGCGGACGCCCTGGCCGCTCAGGGCTTCGCGCTGCTGACATTCCCCCGCGAGCACGCGGAGGGCTGGAGTGGCGCGGATGCCAACCGGATGATGCTCGGCACGCTGCCGGAGGTGGCGCGTGTCCCCGGCGTGGATGCGGAACGGCCGGTGCTGCTGGGCTTCAGCGCGGGCGCGCAGATGGCGCTCGAGCTGTGGGCGGCGCGCCCCGAAGCCTTCCGGGCCTTGGTCCTGATCGCTGGCGCCCCACGCCTGTCGCGCGGCGATGAACACACCCCACCCCGGACCTCCTCGCACGCACGCGTGCCCATCCTGTCGTTCATAGGCGAGACGGATGGGAGCGCGCCCCTGTGGCGAACGGCGCGCGAAGCCTGGCGTACGGCCGGACTGAGACTGGACGTGCGTGAGCTGCCCGGCCAAGGCCATACATGGCTGCTGGCCCTCCCTTCCGAACAATCGGCGCTGTTTCAATTCCTGGCGGAATTGTCCCGAGCGCCATGACCTTTGCCGTCAACCACGCGAGAAATGTCAACCACCCACGAAATACTTGTATTTCAGATTGACAACATGCGAAGCCGCGTCGGGTTTCACAGACAAGGAGTCCGACGTGCTTCGACATGCATCACGATGGGTCACGACGTTCGTATTGGGTTTCACCTGGATCCAGGCGGGCTGTGCTCCCGCGGAACCGCCCACTCCGGAGACACCGGAGACCACGGCGGCCTCGCAGCCGCTGCTGACCGGTGAGCGGTCGCTCCTGGGCACCACCGCGCTTCCGGCCGTGGCGGCCGCGGATGACAGCGACGCGGTGGAGCTGGGGGTGCGCTTCCGCAGCGACGCGCCGGGGCGGATCATGGGCGTGCGCTTCTACAAGGGCGCGGGCAACACGGGCACGCACACCGGCAGCCTGTGGACGGCGTCCGGCGCGCTGCTGGCCAGCGTCACCTTCCAGAACGAGTCGGCCTCCGGCTGGCAGGAGGCGCGCTTCGCCTCGCCGGTCACCATCGCGGCCGACACGAACTACGTCGTCTCGTATTACGCGCCTGCCGGGCACTACGCCGTGACGGGAAATGGCTTCGCCTCCGCGCTGGATGCGCCGCCCCTGCACGCCGAGGCGGCCACCAACGGCCTCTACCGCTATGGCAGCACCAGCGGCTTCCCGATCCACACGTTCAACGCGAGCAACTACTGGGTGGACGTGGCCTTCCAGCCCAACGACGTCACGCCCCCTCGCGCGCCCACCAACGTCACCGCCCTGCCCAACTCGCCCACCGCCATCGACCTGACGTGGTACGCGTCCGTGGACGGCAGCGGCGAGACGCAGGGCAACGCCCGCTGGCACCTGGTGTACCGGGGCAGCCAGCTCATCGCGGAGCTGCCCGGCACCACCGGGCGCTACCGCGACACCGGCCTGACGCCCTCCACCGCGTACACGTACACCGTGCGCGGCCGTGACGCCGCCGGCAACGTCAGCGAGGCCTCCACGGCCGCCACCGCCACCACGTTCGCCAACACCGCCTGCAACCCGTGCAGCCTGTGGAACAGCGTGACGGGCGACCCGCAGTTCGAGAACGCCGACACCACCCCGGCGGAGATTGGCGTGAAGTTCCGCACCGACGTGGCTGGCACGGTGACCAAGGTCCGCTACTACAAGGGCAGCACCGACACCGGCCCGCACGTGGGCCACCTGTGGAGCGCCACCGGCACGCTGCTGGCCACCACGGAGACGACGCCCGCCGAGACGGGCTTCGGCTGGCGCGAGCTGTCCTTCGCCACGCCGGTGAGCCTGGCCGCGAACACGACCTACGTCGTGTCGTACTTCGCCACCGGCGGCCGCTACGCCATCACCCCGTACTACTTCAACACCGCGGGCGTGGACGTGCCCCCGCTGCACGCCCCCTCCACCGTGGAGGCCAGCGGCAACGGCGTGCGCAACCTCAACGGCAGCGCGTTCCCCACGGAGGCGTGGCTCAACACCAACTTCTGGGTGGACGTGACGTTCGTCCCCTCGACGCCCGGCGGCCCCGCGACGGCGGACCTGACCGTGACGCAGGCGTTCCCGGATGGCACGGGCGCCAACGGCGACGTCCTCTTCTACGACATCACCGTGACGAACCAGGGCACGACGACCGCCACCGACGTCACGCTCGACGTCCCCGTGCCCACCGGCCTGAGCTACTTCTTCTATTCGGCGAACGCGCCGGGGAGCCCCGGCGGGAGCTGCTCGTTCGTCAGCGACCTGCACTGCACCTCTCCCAGCCTGGCGCCGGGCGCGAGCTTCACCATCAACGTCCAGGCCATCCCCTTCAGCACCGGGACGTTCACCAGCCAGGCCACCGTCGCGTCCTCGCAGACGGACGCCACGCCGGGCAACAACACCCACGCGCTGGCCATCCCGGTGGGCCCGTCCACCAACCTCGTCACCTTCGACACGTTCCCCGGCCAGGACGAGACCTTCAACGGCCCGCACGGCCCCATCCACTTCGGCCTCGACCGCTGGTACATCGCGTCGCCCTGGGGCGGGTTCGACACGAAGAGCGTGTCGTTCAACGGCGGTGGCCTCACCCAGGCCAGCCTGTCCATCTTCGGCCAGCGGCGCGTCCTGGGCCTGGAGGCCTTCACGTGGGACAGCGGCGCCACGCTCACGCTGAGCTGCATCGACCTGCCCACCCTCACCTTCCCCCTGACGGCGGGACAGGTGACGCACGTGGTGCCGAGCTGGACGTCACCCTGCACGGTCTTCACCCTGACGACGTCCAACGGGTGGGACACGAACTTCGACAACCTGGAGCTGTCGCCGCGCCCCTGAGCGCGTGACGGAAAGGGCGGGCGGGCATGCTTCACGGATGCCCGCCACGCCCCGAAGCGCGGCGGCTACGACGGCCGGTCGCCCGCGCACGCGGCGGCACGCGAGCGCAGCAGCGCCTGCTCCTTCGCGTTGCGCGTGAGCGACGCGGCCCGTTCGAACTCCGTTCGGGCCTCCTTCAGGCGCCCCAGCTTCTGGAGCAGGTCGCCGCGCACGGCGGGCAGCAGGTGGTAGTGCTTGAGCGACGGCTCGGCCACGAGCTGCTCCACCAGCTCCAACCCCACCGCGGGACCGAACGCCATGGACAGGGCGACGGCGCGGTTGAGCTCCACCACCGGAGATGGCGTGAGCCGCGCGAGCACCGCGTAGAGCGCCGCGATGCGCTGCCAGTCCGTCTCCTCCGGTGTGCGCGCCCGCGCGTGGCACGCGGCGATGGCGGCCTGCAACACGTAGGGCCCCGGCGCCCCCGCCTTCTCCGCGCGCTCCAGCGCCGCGAGCCCGCGGCGGATGAGGAGCTGATCCCACAGCGCGCGGTTCTGCTCCAGCAGCAGCACGGGCTCGCCCGACGGCCCCACCCGCGCCCGGGCCCGCGACGCTTGAATCTCCATCAGCGCCACCAGCCCGTGCACCTCCGGCTCCCCGGGCGCCAGCTCCGCCAGGATGCGGCCCAGGCGCAGCGCGTCCTGGCAGAGCTCCGGACGCATCCAGCCGTCGCCCGCCGTCGCGGCGTAGCCCTCGTTGAAGATGAGGTAGACGACCTCCAGCACCGACGCGAGCCGCGTCGCCAGCTCCTCGCCCCGGGGGACCTCGAAGGGGACGCCCTTCTCCGCCAGCGTGCGCTTCGCCCGCACGATGCGCTGGGCCACCGTGGGCTCCGGCACCAGGAACGCGCGGGCGATCTCATCCGTCGTCAGGCCGCCCAGCAGCCGCAGCGTGAGCGCCACGCGCGCCTCCGGGGACAGCACCGGGTGACAGGACGTGAAGATGAGGCGCAGGAGGTCGTCGCCGACGTCGTCGTCCAGGGCCGCGTCCAGGTCTGGCACCTGCGCCTCCTCCAGTCCGTGCCCCAGCTCCTCGTGCTTGCGCGCGAGCAGCTTGTGCCGGCGCATCTCGTCGATGGCGCGGCGCTTCGCGGTGGCCATGAGCCACGCGCCCGGGTTCTCCGGCACGCCCGACACCGGCCACTTCTCCAACGCCGCCACCAGCGCGTCCTGCGCCAGCTCCTCCGCCTGCCCCACGTCGCGCACCATGCGCGCAAGCCCGGCGATGAGCCGGGCGGACTCGATTCTCCACACCGCGTGCACCGCGGCCTGCGCCTTGGAAACCGTCACGGCGCGGACTCAATCAAATGCACGTCGAATGGGCGCACCGGAAATCGACACGGGGTGCGATTTCCCGCACAACACCCCGGCCCCGGGCCTCCCCTTGCGCAAAGGAAGCCCGGGGCCGTCACCTCACGCCCGCGCCTCGGCGTGGGAGGCGCTGGCGGACTCCGGCACCGGCTCGTAGGCCCCCAGGCGCATGCTGGCCTGGGCGCGTCCCTGCGTGCGGCCGCGCAGCGCCGTCACGTAGCCGAACAGGCGCGCCATGGGCACCCGCGCGGACACGCACCGCGCCGGCCCCTTCGCCTCCATCCCCAGCACCCGTCCCCGCCGCGACGCCAGGTCACCCAGCACGTCGCCCAGGAACTCCTCCGGCGTCACCACCTCCACCTCCATCACCGGCTCCAGTCCCTGCACGCCCACGCGCCGGGCGGCCTCCTGGAGCGCCAGCGAGCCCGCCACCGCGAACGCCTGCGGCGTGCTGTCCTTCACGTGCGTGTCCCCATCCACCAGCCGCACCTCCACGTCCACCAGCGGCACGCCCTCGCGCACGCCGCGCGCCATGGCGCCGGCCACGCCCTTCTCAATCGCGGGCACCAGCTCGCGGGGGATGGTGCCGCCCTTCGTGGCGTCCACGAAGACGAGCCCCGCCCCTCGCGGCGCCGGCCCCACGTCCAGCACCACGCGCGCGTACTGTCCGGGCCCGCCGGACTGGCGGACGTGGCGGTACTCCTGGCGCACCGCGCCCCGCAGCGTGTCGCGGTACGCCACCTTCGGCTGTCCCACGCGCGCCTCCACGCCGAACTCCGTCCTCAACCGGTCCACGACCACCTCCAGGTGCAGCTCACCCATGCCGGACAGCAGCACCTGGCCGCTGTCAGGATCCACGCCCAGGCGCAGCGACGGGTCCTCCGCCGCCAGCCGTTGCAGGCCCTCTTCCAGCTTCGGCAGCTCCGCGGGGGAGCGCGCCTCCACGGCGAGCTGCACCACGGGCTCCATCACGTTCAACGCCTCCAGCACCACCGGCGCGTCCGGGTCGCACAGCGTGTCGCCCGTGCGGACGCCCTTGAGCCCCAGCGCCGCGCACAGGTCGCCCGCGTGCACCTCCGCCACCTCCTCGCGGCGGTTGGCGTGCATGAACATCAGGCGCCCCACCCGCTCACGCCGTCCGGTGACGGGGTTGAGCAGGACGGTGCCCGCGCGCAGCGTGCCGGAGTACACCCGCAGGAACACGATGCCGCCCACGGCCTTGTCGCTCATCAGCTTGAACGCCAGGGCCGCTGGCGGACCGGAGTCCGACACGGGACGGCTGACGCGCTCGCCGGTGCCGGGCGCAAAGCCCTCCACGACGGCCACGTCCGCGGGTGACGGCAGGTAGCTGACGACCGCATCCAGGAGCATCTGCACACCCTTCTTCTTGAAGGCCGACCCGCACAGCACCGGCACCAGGGTCCGCGCGAGGGTGCCCGAGCGCAGCGCGCGCTCCAGGTCCTCCACGGTGAGGTCCTCCACCCGCCCGTCCACGAACTTCTCCAGCACGCCCTCATCCACGTCCGCGCAGACTTCAATCAGACGCATGCGGTACGGCAGCACGGCGTCCAACAGCTCCGGCGGCACGGGCGCGTCATCGTCGAAGCCGCCGCCGTCGCCCTGGAAGCGCACCAGCCGCATGCGCACCAGGTCCACGAGCCCCTGGAAGTCCGCGCCGTCGCCCACGGGCCACTGCACGGCCACCGGGCGCACGCCCAGCCGGTCCACCATGGACTGCACGCTCGCGGAGAAGTCCGCGCCCACCTTGTCCATCTTGTTGATGAACGCGATGCGCGGCACGCCGTAGCGGTCCGCCTGACGCCACACCGTCTCCGACTGCGGCTCCACGCCCTGGCTGGCGTCGAACACCGCCACCGCGCCGTCCAGCACGCGCAGCGAGCGCTCCACCTCGATGGTGAAGTCCACGTGGCCCGGCGTGTCCAGGATGTTGATGCGGTGGGGCACGCCCGCCTCCCGCCCGTGACGCGGCTGCCAGAAGGCCGTCGTCGCCGCGGACGTGATGGTGATGCCGCGCTTCTTCTCCTGCTCCATCCAGTCCATCTCCGTGGAGCCCGTGTGCACCTCTCCCGTGGAGTGGATGCGGCCGGTGAAGAAGAGGACGCGCTCGGTGAGCGTCGTCTTGCCCGCGTCGATGTGGGCCATGATGCCGATGTTGCGGTACCGCTCGATGCGCGTGGTGCGAGGCATGAAAGACTCCCGTTCCCGTCCGGGCAGCGAGGCCCGCGGGTGTATTGAATTGAGACGCCGGTTGGATGAGAGGAATCAGCCCGCGGCAGGCCTCAGGGCGCGCACGTCCAGGGACGCGCGAGGACGCACGAAGGCACCGCGGGGACTTTTCGGGCGGAGACGGGGCTCACGGCACGCGGGCAACCAGCCACGGCGCGCACCGGAGCCATCCGGTCCGCCTGCTCAAATATCGAGCAGAACCTCGTGACGGGGGGCGAGGCGCACGTCCGCCGCCGGCGCGAAGGCGCTCAGGGTCGGCAGGGCATGGAAGGTGACGGGCCTCATGACTCAATAGGAGTAAGACAGACGGACCCCACTGTCAACCTGGCGGGCTCCGCCGTGTTTCACGCCCGGAAATAAATCCCCGCAAAAGAATATCCGCCGCGCGCGCCGTAGACGTGGCGGTTGGCGCCAGACGCCAGCCCCTGAATCCTCCGAGGGGGAAGTATGTCCACGTTTCACAAGAGCCTGCTGACGGCCTCCATGGCTCTCGTCGGCTTGAATGGGTGTGTCTACGGTTTCATCTATGACTCGGCGACGGGCAGCGCCGTGGAGGGCGTGACGGTCTACGTCGCCTCCGGCACCTGCTCCGGCACGGGCTGTGGCACCGGCCTCCCGACCCAGACGACGGACTCGTCGGGCCTCTTCGTCTTCGACGCGTACGGCAACCACAACGGCGAGGACGACGTCCAGATCGTCATGCCGGCGTCCGGCGAGGAGGCGGTGCGGCTCGTCTATTCGCGCTCGGGCTACCGCTCCGTCACCGTCTACCACCGGCCCAAGTACGAGACGATGACGCAGAACGGGACCGACTATCAGGTCTCCGCCGTGCAGTCTGTGTACCTGTGCGCGCTCAACGCCGTGGACACCGACGGCGACGGCGTCTGTGACGCGGCCGAGGCCCGGTACGGCACCAACCCCAACAACTCCGACACGGACGGGGACCGCATCAGCGACTTCGCGGAGCTGTACGGCTACGGCGGCGTGGACCTGCACTACTGGGGCGCGGATCCGCGCAAGAAGGACGTCTTCGTGGAGGTGGACTACTACGCGGACCGCAAGCCCACGCAGGCGGCGCTGGACCGCGTGACGACGGCCTTCGCCAACGCGCCCGTCTCCAACCCCAACGGCTCCACGGGCATCGCGCTGCACCTGGTGCTGGATTCGCAGATCGCCGCCGCGGACGCGGACGCGGACCTGAGCCCGGTGTGGACGGACGTCGACGTCATCAAGGCGAAGTACTTCAAGTCGCGCCGCGCGCCCTTCTTCCACTACGCCCTGTTCGCGAACACCTACAACGGCGGCACCTCCAGCGGCATCTCCCGCGGCATCCCCGCACACGACTTCATCGTGACGCTGGGCGGCTGGTCCGTGCCGGGCGGCACGGAGTTGCAGCAGGCCGGCACCCTCATGCACGAGCTGGGTCACAACATCGGCCTGCGTCACGGCGGCACCGACGACAGCAACTACAAGGCCAACTACCTGAGCCAGATGAACTACGAGTACCAGATGTACGGCCTGCGCGTGGACGGCGTGGACAACGTGCTGGACTACTCGCGCGTGCGCATCGCCTCCATCAGCGAGGCGTCCATCAACGAGGTCTCCGCCTTCGCGCCCATCGCCCCCACCACGGAGGCGGACCTGGCCCACATCGGCGTGCGCATCAACGGCGTGCAGCGCGCCGGCACCGCGAGCGCGAACCTGGACTTCAACGGCAACGGCACCATCCAGGCCGCGTCCTACGCCTACAGCCTCAACCACGACGCGGACACCACGGACCTCCTCCCCGCGTCGCAGCATGACTGGCTGGCGCTGGTGTACGACGGCGCCGGGCAGATTGGCGACGGCTGGCTGGGCACGTCCCAGGGCCTGAACCGTCAGCAGCCCTTCTTCGTCCTCCCGGAGAAGACCGAGGCCTGCCTCACCGCGGAGATGTTCCGCGCCCGGTAGTCCAAGGCTCCCCACCCTGGGAAGTCGTCCCCCGCCGGGTTCCTCCTCACGAGGGACCCGGCGGTCGTCTCTCCGCGGCAGGCCCGCGTAGACTCCGGCGCATGCCGCATGTCGCACTCGTGGGATACGGACGTTTTGGACGCGCGCTGGGAACGCTGCTGGAGGCGGTGGGGGTGGAGCACCGCGCCCTGGACCCGGTGGCGGACATCCCGGAGCCGCTCCGCGCGCGCTCGGTGCCGGAGCTGCTGGAGGGCGCGGAGCTGGTGGTGATGTCCGTCCCGGTGCCCCAGATGCGGGACGTGCTGAAGGCGCTGCGGCCCTTCCTCACGCCGGAGCACCTGGTGCTGGACGTGGGCAGCGTGAAGGTGAAGCCCGTGGAGGCGCTGACGGAGGTGCTGGGCGCGCAGGTGCCGTGGGTGGGGACGCATCCGCTCTTCGGCCCCTTGAGCCTGGCCATGGCAGAGCGCCCCATGCGCGTCGTGCTCTGCCCCAATCCGCTGCATCCGGAGGCGGCCCCGCGCGCCCGGCGCTTCTACGAGGGGCTGGGCTGCGAGGTGATTGAGCAGACGCCGGAGGGCCATGACCGGGTGATGGCGCGCACGCACGCCCTCACGTTCTTCGTGGCCAAGGGGATGGTGGACTCGGGCGCGGCGGCGGACGTGCCCTTCGCGCCGGCCAGCTTCAAGGCGCTGTCGCGCACCATCGAGACCGTGCGCGCGGACGCGGGCCACCTCTTCAACGCCATCCAGCAGGAGAACCCCTTCGCCACGGAGGCGCGCGGGCGGCTGCTCGCGGCGCTCCAGGGCATCCACCGGGACCTGGAGACCGCCCCCACCGTGGCGCATGCACGCGATGCGTCGGGACTCGCCGCGCCCGGGCTGGAGCCGGCGGCGCCAGCCCCCGGAGCCGCGCGACCACATCGACGCGCTCGACCGGGAGCTGGTGGAGCTGCTCGCCCGCCGCGAGGAGCTGGCCCGGCGAAACCGGGTCACGCTGCCGCCCCCCACCTCCAACGGCAGTCCTCCTGCCTCC
>NZ_JBKGHJ010000141.1:0-17331 GCF_046520365.1 Corallococcus sp. 4LFB | reverse complement strand
CGGGCACCTGGGCGGACGCGACCGTCACTCCGGTATCCGCGCCCGTGTACGGTGAGCCCCTCCCGGATGACCGTCCCCCGGCTGGAGCTGGTCGGGGGACCGGGCGCGGCTGGGGGCGGAGGCCTTCGTGCCTGCCCGGGGCCCGGACGCGGCCAGGCTCGCGGCGCGGGTGCGGGGCCGGGACGTGCTCGTGGCGGTGGAGGACGCGGACACGTTTCTCGCACAGGTGGCTGACACGCTGGCGGTGCTGCGCACGCAGGCGCGGGCCGTGTGGCTCCAGCACCCGGACGCGCCCGTGGCCTACCGGCTGGTGCTGCGCGACGAGCAGGGCTTCCGCGCGTGGCTGGAGGAGGTGGCGCCCGGCAAGCTGCGCATCATCCAGCGCGCGGACGGGTTCGAGCTGACCACCAGCGTGGGCAAGCTGCCGGGGCCGGACCGCAACGGCCCGTCCGTGCCCGTGCGCGGCGGACGCCAGGACGTCGCGACGCTGCGGCGGGAGCTGGCCCGGCTGAAGGGGCGCTTCACCACGTCGGACGACCTGTGCCTCGTCCCGTCGTTCGGCACGGAGGTGGCGCAGGTGGCGCGGGCGCTCGGCGGCACGTACGTCGCGCCGGAGGAGGGGCTCTTCGACACGCTCTGCCTCGTGTACCCCACGCCGCGGCCCGCGCCGGACGCGGGTTCCCCGTAATCAGGGGCAACGCAGCCCTCCCGCCTGGCGGCCGGGCACGCACCCCGCGTGGAGTCCGCATCCCATTGAGGTGGTGGGGCCTCGCCGCTACTACCCCTGGCGTTCCGCGCGCCGTAAGGTGCCGCGCGCCTTTTTCCTGAAGGCTTCGGAGGGCAGTGCTCCCTCCCCGGAGGTCGTCGATGGTCGCCGTAACCGAGTCCGCTTCCCGTCCCCAGGATGTACTCGCTGGGGCGACGTTCCTCTTCCAGGAGGTGGGCGCCACCCGCATCCTCACCCCGGAGGGGTTCTCCGAGGAGCAGCGGCTCTTCTTCAAGACGGCGCTCCAGTTCTGCCGGGAGCAGGTGCTGCCCCAGGCCGCGCGCATCGAGGGCAAGGACAACGCGCTCTTGCGCGACCTCCTGCGCCGCGCGGGCGAGCTGGGCCTGTTGAGCGTGGACATCGCGGAGACGTACGGCGGCACGGGCCTGGACAAGACGACGTCGCTCCTGCTCGCGGAGGCCATGAGCCTGCTGGGCTCCTGGTCGGTGACGTCCAGCGCGCACACCGGCATCGGGTCGCTGCCCATCGTGTGGTTCGGCAACGAGGCGCAGAAGGCGAAGTACCTGCCCAAGCTCGCCACGGGCGAGTGGGTGGCGGCGTACGCGCTGACGGAGCAGGGCAGCGGCAGCGACGCGCGCGGCGCGAAGACGAAGGCCGTGAAGTCCCAGGACGGCAAGCACTACGTGCTCAACGGCTCCAAGCTCTACATCACCAACGCGGCCTTCGCGGACGTGTTCGTCGTCTTCGCGCAGGTGGACGGTGACAAGTTCACCGGCTTCATCGTGGAGAAGGACACCCCGGGCCTCACCGTGGGCCCGGAGGAGCACAAGATGGGCATCCGCGGCTCGTCCACGTGTCCGCTCTACTTCGAGGACGCGCGGGTGCCCGCGGAGAACCTGCTGGGCGAGCTGGGCAAGGGCCACCGCATCGCCTTCAACATCCTCAACTACGGCCGGCTGAAGCTGGGCGCGGGCGTCATCGGGAGCATGAAGCTGCAGCTGCAGAACGCGCTCAAGTTCGCCCAGGAGCGCAAGCAGTTCAAGGCGCCCATCGCCACCTTCCCGCTCATCCGCGAGAAGCTCGCGCGCATGGCCACGCTCGTCTACGCGGTGGAGAGCATGACGTACCGCACGGCGGGCCTGGTGGACGGGCGGCTCGCGTCGAAGGAGCGCTCGGACGCGGACTACGACGCGCACGTCATCGCCGCGATGGAGGAGTTCGCCACGGAGGCCTCCATCATGAAGGTCTTCGGCTCGGAGGCCCTGGGCCACCTGGTGGACGACGCGGTGCAGGTGCACGGCGGCGCCGGCTACATCGAGGAGTACCCGGTGGAGCGCGCCTACCGCGACGCGCGCATCAACCGCATCTTCGAGGGCACCAACGAAATCAACCGCATGCTGATCACCGGCATGCTGCTCAAGCGCGCCGTGAAGGGTGACCTGCCGCTGTTCGCGCAGGCGCGCTCCGTGGCGGAGGCGCTGGGCCGCGGCGAGCGCCCCCGCGCGGGCCGCCAGGACGCGCTGGCCCAGGAGGAGGTCGCCGCCGAGTGCGCCAAGCACCTGGCCATCCACGGCATGCGCCTGGCCGCGGAGACCTTCGGCACGGAGCTGGACAAGCACCAGGAGGTCATGGCCGCGCTGGCGGACGTGGTGATGGACGCCTACGCCCTGGACTCCATGGTGACGCGCACCCGCCAGGCCGCCACCGGCGGCGTGCTGGACCCCCTGCGCGTGGCGCTGGTGCGGCTGTACGCGATGGAGTCCACCACGCGCGCCTTCGAGCGCACCCGCCGCGCGCTCTGCGCCACGCTCAAGGGTGACGCGCTCGCGCTGGAGCTCAGGCGCCTGTCCGCGCTGGACGCCTTCACGGCGTACGACCCGGCGGAGCTGCGCGAGACGCTGGTCACCGGCCTGGAGGAGGCCGGCGGCTACCCGTACAACCCGCTGTAGGCCGCGGAATCGAATCGCGCGGGGGGCCCTGACAGGGAACGTCAGGGCATCCGCGACACGGCATCCAGGCCGAAGCTGACCCGGGCCCGCCAGGGCGCGGGCGGCAGGTGCTCCAGCACCATCAGGGCCTCCAGCCGCTGGAGCATGTCCGGCCGCAGCCGGCCGAACGTCGCGCCGAAGCCCGGCGTCATCGCCTGCGCCGCGCCCTTGCGCGGCACCGACGACGTCCACGCCACCTCGCCGTGGAGCAGGAGCGGGCCCTCCTTCATGTCCATCTCCATGAGGAAGGGCGCGCCCACCTGCACCTCGCGGGGCAGGGCGGGGGCCTCCACCTCCAGGCCCACGCCGCCCCGGGAGATGTCGCGCACGTAGAAGAACGGCGCCCGGGGGTCGGCCTCCCGCGCGCGCAGGTGCAGCGGCATGCGCGGGAAGCGGCGCAGGCCGTTCTGCTCCTCCTGGGCGAAGATGAACTGGAGCACCGCGTCCAGCGCGCTGCGATCCTCCGCGCCGTCGTAGCGCACGGTGAGCAGGAAGCGCTCGCCGGGGCGCGGCTCCACCTTGACGACCTCGCCCAGCACCTCCACCGGACGCGGCATGCCGGCCGCGTGCAGCTCGAAGGTGAACCGGGTGCCCAGCGGCAGGGCCTTGCGCGTCTCCAGGGTGACGCCGCCCAGACCCACGCTGCGGGTGTACTCACCGACCAGCGACTGCGGGGTCTTGTAGGCCACCTTCAGTCGAACGTTCGTGCTCACGGGCCCGGGACTCTCAGCCTGGGAGCGGAAAAACTCAAGTTTACCCCATCCTCGAAGGTAGGCCGTCCGGCACGTGCCCTGGGGGAGGTCCGGGGCCGGGCTCGCGGTGTTCCAGCCTGTTGCGCGCTTTCTTGACCCCCCTGGGGGGGGCGCGTATGTATGCCGGCCGTTAAGGGGCAAGAAGTGGGAAGGAGTGGTGGTCCGTCCCGTATTGGGCTGAAAAGGTGGATCGTCCCGCGTGTTCCGAGGCGTCTATGAGCACCAGATCGACGCGAAGGGGCGCACCAGCCTCCCGGCCAAGCTGCGGGAGACGTTGGTGGGCGCCTACGACGAGCGGCTCATCGTCACCACGGCCCTGGACCCCTGCCTCCACGCCTATCCGGTGCGGGAGTGGGAGGCGTTGGAGACCGCGCTCGCCCGGCGCAACCCCATGGAGCCGGGGGTCAAGACGTTGATGCGGCTGTACGTGGCCAGCGCGCAGGAGTGCCCGCTGGACAAGCTGGGCCGGTTGCTCATCCCGCCGTCGCTCAGGGCGTACGCGAAGCTGGAGAAGGACGTGGTGTGGGCGGGGATGGTGAAGGTGATTGAGCTTTGGAGCCTGGACGGCTGGGCGAAGGCGCAGGAGGACGCGCGCCAGGAAGCCACCTCCCAGGACGTGTTGCGGGTGCTGGGCGAGCTGCGCCAGCCGTAGCCAGGAAGTCGACAGCCTCGAGTTCGCAGGGAAGAAGGGTGGGCAGGCGCATGGACCAGGTGCAGGAGGTTCGTCGGAACAGGGCGGTGGTGGCGGCGTCCGAGCGCGTGGAGACGCTGATGCTGGAGGGCGAGCTGGAGGAGGCGGACCTGCTCAAGCTGTGCGAGGACCTGATGCACCGGCTGCACCGGGGCACGCGCCAGGTCGTCCTGGACTTCGCGGACGTGGCGCACCTGAACTACCGCGGCGTGCGCCCGCTGATGGCCCGCACGGAGCAGTTCCGCCGCGCCGGTGGCGACGTGAAGCTGTCCGGGCTGTCGCCGTACCTGGCCGCCATCTTCCGCGCGGCCGGCGCCCACGACACCTTCGAGCTGTACCCGCACATGAACGATGCCCGGGCCGCCTTCCAGCTCGCGCGCGCTCCCTTCGTCTGACCCGCACCCAAGGCCCCGCTCCCGTGGACTTCCAGCACCAGACCGTCCTGCTCCACGAGACGGTGGAGCTGCTGAACCCGGCGCAGGGCAAGGTGATCATCGACGGCACGCTCGGCGGCGGCGGCCACACCCAGGCGCTGCTCGCCCGGGGCGCCACCGTGGTGGGCGTGGACCGGGACCCCGTGGCGCTGGCGGCGGCCACCGCCCGCATGGGCGGCAACGCGCGCTTCCAGGCCCGGCAGGGCAACTTCGCGGACCTGCCCCGCGTGGCGCACGACCTCTTGCCCGTGGACGGCGTGCTGGTGGACCTGGGCGTGTCCTCGCCCCAGCTGGACGTGGCCGAGCGCGGCTTCTCCTTCATGAAGGACGGCCCGCTGGACATGCGCATGGGCGACACCGGCGTCACCGCCGCGGAGCTCATCGCGGAGACGGACGAGCGCGACCTGGCGCGGCTGCTCAAGGATTATGGAGAAGAGCCCTTCGCGCGGCCCATCGCCCGGGAGCTGAAGAAGGCGCTGCCCCAGCGCACGCTGGAGGCCGTGGAGGTGGTGAAGCGCGCCGTGCCGCGCAAGGCGTGGCCGGACCGCATCAACGTGGCCACCCGCACGTTCCAGGCGCTGCGCATGGCGGTGAACGGGGAGCTGGAGGCGCTGGACGCGCTGCTCGCCGCGCTGCCGTCGCTCCTCAAGGTGGGCGGCCGCGCCGCGGTCATCTCCTTCCACTCCCTGGAGGACCGGAAGGTGAAGGAAGCCTTCCGCGCCCTGGTGGGCGGGTGCACCTGTCCGCCGGGCTTCCCGGTGTGCGTGTGCAACAGCCAGGGTGATTTCGCCCTCGTGTCCAAGAAGGCCGTCGCGGCTTCCGAAGCGGAAGTCGAGGCCAACCCCCGCTCTCGCAGCGCGCACCTGCGCGCGGTGGAGAAAATCCGATGAGCAAGGCCCTCTCGCGTCCCTCCGTGTCCGTGGCCGGCGTGCTGATGCACCTGTTGCCCGCCGTCATGCTCTTCGCCCTGTTCGCCGGCGTGGGCATCCTCCACGTCACCAGCCGCGTGCTGGTGGTGGACATGGGCTACCGCCTGTCCAACGCGGAGGGCGAGAGCCGCTCGCTCACCCGGGAGAACGACCGGCTGAAGCTGGAGCTGGCCACGCTCAAGGCCCCGGGCCGCCTGGAGCGCGTGGCGCGTGAGCAGCTGGGCATGGCCATGCCCAGGGGCGCCGCGGTGGTGTCCCTGGCGGACGAGCGCGTGAAGGGCGCCGGCACCGCGCAGGCCCGTTCCGCGGCGCCGGCCGTCCGCGTGGCGGAGCGGGGGACCGGGCGGTGAGGGACCTCAAGAGCGCGCGGATTCCAGAGTCGAACACGAAGGGGCTCCGGCTGCGGGTCCAGCTGCTGTTCGCGCTGTTCCTCGCGCTCCTGGGCACGGCGTTCGGCCGCGCGGTCTACCTCCAGGTCTTCCAGCAGGAGAAGCTGCGCGGCCTGGCGCAGGACCAGTACGTCCGGCAGATAGACATCCCGGCCCGGCGCGGGGACATCTTCGACCGGCGCGGCACGCCGCTGGCGCAGAGCGTGGAGGTGGACTCCATCTGGGTGGACCCGTCCATGCTCCCCGACGTGCCGCGGGCGGCCCGGCAGCTCGCGCGCGCCGTGCACCTGGACGGCAACGACGTGGCCGCGCGCCTGGCCCGCGCCAAGCGCTTCGCGTGGGTGAAGCGCCAGGCGAAGCCCCAGGAGGTGGAGGCGGTGAAGGCGCTGGGCCTGCCCGGCCTGGGCTTCACCAAGGAGCCCAAGCGCTTCTATCCCCAGCGCGAGCTGGGCGCGCACATCGTCGGCATGGTGGGCACCGACGGCCACGGCCTGGAGGGCCTGGAGCTGGCCTTCGAGGACGAGCTGTCCGGGCAGAACTCGCGCACCTCCGGCTTCCGGGACGCCAAGGGCCGCAAGCTGATGGTCCAGGGCGCCATGGATCCGCTGGAGCGCCAGGGCGCCGCGGTGACGCTCACGCTGGACCGCCACCTCCAGTACGTCGCGGAGAAGGCGCTGGCCAAGGCCGTGGAGGACGCCAAGGCCGTCGCGGGCATGGCGGTGGTGCTGGACCCTCGCACCGGGGAGCTGCTGGCGCTGGCCAACAACCCGCGCTTCAACCCCAACACGCCGGAGAGCGGCGTGAAGAACGCCATCCGCAACCGCGCCGCGCTGGACGCCTTCGAGCCCGGCTCCACGATGAAGGCCTTCGTGGTGGCCGCCGCGCTGGAACAGAAGGCCATCACCCCGGACACGCTGTTGTTCTGTGAGAACGGCGCCTTCCGCATTGGCCGCCACACCATCAACGACACCCACCCGCACGGCTGGCTCAACGCGCAGGGCATCCTCCAGGTGTCCTCCAACATCTGCGCCGCCAAGGTCGCGGAGGCCCTGGGCCGGGAGAAGCTGGTGGCCGCCTACCACGCCTTCGGCTTCGCGGAGCGCACCGGCCTGGCGCTCACCGGCGAGAGCCGCGGCGTCATCCCGTTTCCGAAATCGGACATCTCCCTGGCCACCCAATCCTTCGGCCAGGGCATGACCTCCACCGCCGTCCAGCTGGCGGCGGCCTACGGCGCGCTGGCCAACGACGGCGTGCTGATGCGCCCGTACCTCATCTCCAGGGTCGTGGACCCGGACGGCGTGGTGCTGCTGGAGAACCAGCCCACGGAGCTGCGCCGGGTCGTTTCCCAGAGGGTGGCGCGGCAGGTCGTGGGTATGCTCGAGAGCGTGGTGGCCAAGGGAGGGACCGCGCCCAAGGCGGCCATGGACGACTACCGGGTGGCCGGCAAGACGGGCACCGCCCAGAAGGCGGACCCCGTCGCGCGGGGGTATTCCGACAAACGCATCGCGTCGTTCGCGGGCATGGTGCCAGCCGAGGCACCGCGCGCCGTGATTCTCGTGGTGGTGGACGAACCCAAGACAGACGTATACGGGGGGAACGTGGCTGCCCCTGCCTTCAAGGAAATCGCTACCGCTGCCATGGCCCACCTGGCCGTGCCTCCGTCCCGGACGGAGGCACCCGCCGAGGTGGCCGCGGCCGCCGCGCCCGTGGTGCCCCCTCCGGCACCGAGGGCGTTGGCGAAGGCCGTGCCCGTCCGGGCCGGCCTGGAGGAAGCGGTGACCGAGACCCCGGAAGCCGGCACGGTGCGTGTGCCGGACGTCCAGGGTCAGGCAGGAAGAGAGGCCGTGGTGAAGTTGCTCGCCGCGGCCTTGGAGCCACAGCTGCAAGGCAGTGGACGAGTCGTATCTCAGACCCCCCCCGCCGGTGCGCTGGTGGAGAAGGGGGCCCGGGTGACGCTGGAACTGGCGACGCGGCAATGAGGCCGTGTCCTTTCCAGGCCCCGCATCAGCAATGCGTGTGAAGGGGAAGAGATGAAGCTGACGGATGTCCTCGCAGGGTGTGGAGCCGAGCAGACCTCGGGCGGCCGTTCCGCGGTCGACGTCACGGGAGTGACGCAGGATTCGCGGCGCGTGAAGCCGGGGGATCTCTTCATCGCCGTGCCGGGCCTGAAGGAAGACGGGGCCCAGTTCATTGGTGAAGCCGTGTCGCGCGGTGCCGTGGCCGTGGTGTCGGAGAAGCAGGGGCAGTCCTCGCAGGTGCCGTTCTTCAAGGTGAGCAGCGCGCGCAAGGCGCTGGCCCTCATCGCGGCCAACTTCCACGGCCGCCCCGCCGACAAGCTGACGCTCCTGGGCGTCACCGGCACCAACGGGAAGACCACGACGACGTACCTCCTGGAGGCCATCCTCGCGACGCCGCCATGTACACGGGGGCCAACCCGCCGGGCATCATCGGCACGCTGGGCTACAAGTTCAACGGCAAGACGACGGAGCTGGCCAACACCACGCCGGACCCGCTGGAGCTGCACCGCATCTTCCGTGAGATGGTGGACGCGGGCGTGGAGACGGTGGTCATGGAGGTCTCCAGCCACGCGCTCGCGCAGGAGCGCGTGCACGGGCTCACCTTCAAGGCCGTGGGCTTCAGCAACCTGTCCCGCGACCACCTGGACTACCACAAGGACCTGGAGGAGTACTTCCAGGTGAAGCGCAAGCTCTTCGTGGAGAACCTCTCCGCCACGGGCACGGCGGTGGTCAACGGCGACGACACCTTCGCCAGCCGCATCTACAACGAGCTGCGCGGCCAGAAGCGCATGGCGTGGAAGTTCAGCCGCACGGGCGCGGGGGAAATCAGCGCCGCGGACGCCGCCTACTCGCTCAAGGGCATCGAGGCCACCCTGAAGACGCCCGCGGGCGACATCAAGGTGAAGAGCAAGCTCCTGGGGCCCACAACCTGGAGAACATCATGCTCGCCGCCGGCATCGCGCTGGGCGCGGGCATCAGCCGCTCGGACGTGAAGAGCGGCATCGAGCTGGTCTCCCAGGTCGCCGGCCGCATGGACCGCGCGGAGAACCACCGCGGCGGCCCCGCGCCGGCGGTGCTGGTGGACTACGCGCACACGGATGACGCGCTCAAGCGCTCCATCGAAGCGGCGCGCACGCTGGCCAAGGGCCGCGTCATCGTCGTCTTCGGCTGCGGCGGCGACCGCGACAAGGGCAAGCGCCCGCTGATGGGCACCGTGGCCGCGGAGGGCGCCGACCTGGTGATGGTGACCAGCGACAACCCGCGCACGGAGGACCCGGAGGCCATCATCGCGGAGGTGACGCCGGGCCTGGAGAAGGGCGGCCTGCGCCGCATCTCCGCGGGCAAGGCGAAGGTCGGGGAGAAGGGCTACCTCGTGGACGCGGACCGCCGCGCCGCCATCGAGCAGGTCATCAACCTGGCCAAGGACGACGACGTCGTCCTCATCGCCGGCAAGGGCCACGAGACCTACCAGACGGTGGGCACGGAGAAGCTCGCGTTCGACGACCGCGAGGTCGCCGCGCGCGCGCTGGCCAACCGCATCCCGGGCTAACCCCCCCCAGGGCCACCCCCCTCCATGGCCGCTCGATTCTCCGATGACGAGGTGGTGCAGGCGACGGGTGCGACCCGTCGCGGGGAGCCCGTTGCCGCGGGCTTTCCCGCCGTCTGCACCGACACCCGGTCGCTCACCCCCGGGTGTCTCTTCGTGGCGCTGCAGGGCGAGCGCTTCGACGCCCACGACTTCGTGGACGGCGCCCAGCGTCAGGGAGCGGCCGGGGCGGTGGTGAAGCGGGGGAGGGCGCTGCCGGCCCTGCCCCCGGGCTTCGCGCTCTACGAAGTGGACGACACCCTGGCCGCGCTGGGCGGGCTGGGGGCGCTGCACCGCCGCCGCTTCCACATCCCGGTGGCGGCGGTGGGGGGCTCCAACGGGAAGACGACCACCAAGGAGATGGTGGGCGCCATCCTGGCCACGCGGGGCCCCGCGCTGAAGACGGAGGGCAACTTCAACAACGAGGTGGGCGTCCCGCTCACGCTCTTCCGGCTGGAGCCGTCCCACGTGGCGGCCGTCATCGAAGTGGGGATGAACCAGCCGGGCGAAATCGAGAGGCTCACCCGCGGGGTGCGGCCGGACGCGGGGCTCATCACCGTGGTCCAGCCGGAGCACCTGGAGGGGCTGGGCAGCCTGGAGGGCGTGGCGGAGGCGGAAGGGGAGATGTTCCGCGAGCTGCTGCCCCAGGCCACCGCCGTGGTGAACGTGGATGACGCGCTCATCGTGCGCCAGGCCGCGCGCAGCGGCGCGAAGCACCTGACGTTCGGCCGGGCGGAGGGCGCGGACGTGCGGCTCACCGCCGTCCACACGCTGGGCCGCGACGGCATGGTGGCCACCGTGCGCTACCAGGGGAAGGACTGGCCGGTGCGCCTGCACTTCGTGGGGCCGCACAACGCGCAGAACGCGACGGCGGCGTTCGCGACGGCGCTGGCCCTGGGCTACTCCCCGGACGAGTGCGTGAAGGGCCTGGAGTCCGCGCGGCCGTACGCGCGCAGGCTCAACATCGTGGACGGCAGGAACGGCGTCACGGTGGTGGACGACTGCTACAACGCCAACCCGGCCTCCATGGAGGCCGCGCTCGTCACGCTGGGCACGCTGGTGCCCGAAGGCGGCCGGGCGGTGGCGGTGCTGGGCGACATGCTGGAGCTGGGCTCGGGCGAATTCGAGGAGCACGTCAAGCTCGGGGCCATGGTGAAGAATCACGCGACGGTGGCGGCGTTCTTCGGTCCCAGGTCGGAGATGGGCTTCAAGTCGTCGGGCATGGAAGATTCCGCCGCCCACTTCACCGAAGTGGAGCCATTGGTGGCGTGGTTGACGCCCCGGCTCTCCCCCGGTGACGTGGTGCTGGTGAAGGCCAGTCGCGGCATGCGATTGGAGCGCGTGGTGGCGGCCCTCACGGGTGCGGCACCCCCCGGAGGGAGTCACTAGTGCTGTACCTTCTGTACGAGCTCATCCAGAACACCGAGGCCGGGCGCGTCCTCAACTTCCTGCGCTACCCGACCTTCCGCATCATCGCCGCGGGCGTCTTCGCCCTGCTGCTGGGGATGCTGATTGGCCCGCGCCTCATCGCGCGGCTGCGCCTGAAGCAGCACGGGCAGAGCAACGTGCGCGAGGACACCCCGGACAGCCACCAGAAGAAGAAGGGCACGCCCACCATGGGGGGCGCGCTCATCCTCATCTGCATCGCGGCGGGCACGCTCCTGTTCGCGGACCTGAAGTCCCGCGGCGTCTGGGTGATGATCCTCCTCACCTTCGGCTACGGCTTCATCGGCTTCCTGGACGACTGGCTCAAGCTGTCCAAGCGCAACTCCAAGGGCCTGGCCGGGCGCAAGAAGATGGTGCTGCAGACCGTCTTCTACCTCATCGCCATCTTCGGCCTGATGTGCACGTGGACGAAGGCGGACGGCTCCTTCGGGCCCACGCTGCTCATCGACACGCGGCTCACGCTGCCGTTCGTGCCCTCGCACTGGTTCAACCCGGACCTGGGCTGGTTCTACGTCGTCTTCGCGTGGGTGGTCATCGTGGGGACGTCCAACGCGGTGAACCTCACGGACGGCCTGGACGGGCTGGCCATCGTGCCCACCATCGTGTCGGCGGTGACCTTCTGCGTGCTCTGCTACGTGGCGGGCACCACGCTGCACATCGCGGACACGGAGACGGTGAACGGCGTCGCCAGGCTCACGGCCACGCCGCTGTACCGCTACCTGGGCATCCTCCAGGTGCCGGGCGGCGCGGAGCTGGCCGTCTTCTGCGCGAGCATCGTGGGCGCGGGCATCTCCTTCCTCTGGTTCAACACCTACCCGGCGTCCGTGTTCATGGGCGACATCGGCTCGCTGGCCCTGGGCGGCGCGCTGGGCGCGCTGGCGGTGTTCTCCAAGAACGAGGTGGTGTCCGCCATCATCCACGGCATCTTCTTCGCGGAGGCGCTCTCCGTGATGATCCAGGTGGCGTCCTTCAAGATGACGGGCAAGCGGGTCTTCAAGATGGCGCCCGTGCACCACCACTTCGAGCTCAAGGGACTGGCCGAGCCGAAGATCATCGTGCGTTTCTGGATTGTCGCCATCCTCTGTGGTGGCGTGGCCCTGCTGTCCCTGAAACTGCGCTAGTCGCTTAGCTCTCGTAGACGAGGTCGGCCCGCCCCATGAATCCCTCGCTGTCCGGTCGGAAGGTCGCGGTGTTCGGGCTGGCCAGGAGCGGCGTCGCGGCGCTCCGGCTGCTCGTGCAGCAGGGCGCGAAGGTGACGGCGCTGGACGCGCGCTCGGAGGACGCGCTCGGCGACGTGGCGAAGGAGCTCCGCGCGAAAGGCGTGGAGCTCGTCACCGGCGCCACGCCTGAGGGGCTGCTCACCCGCCAGGACCTGGTGGTGGTGAGCCCGGGCGTGCCGCTGTCGCTGCCGGAGCTGGAGGCCGCGCGCACGTCGGGCGTCCCCGTGTGGGGCGAGGTCGAGCTCGCGGGCCGCTTCCTCACGGGCACGCGCCTGCTGGGCATCACCGGCACCAACGGAAAGAGCACCACCACGGCGCTCACCGGTGAGCTGTACGCGAAGGCGGGCCTGCGCACCTTCGTGGGCGGCAACCTGGGCCGTCCGCTGGCGGAGGCCGCCATGGCGCCCGGGGACTGGGACGCGCTGGTGGTGGAGCTGTCCAGCTTCCAGCTGGAGGGCATCCACCAGCTCGAGCCCACGGGCGCGGCCATCCTCAACCTCGCGCCGGACCACCTGGACCGCTACGCCAACCCCGCCGAGTACGGCGCGGCCAAGGCGCGCATCTTCATGAACCAGGACGCGGGCAGCGACTTCGCCGTGGTGAACGCGGACGACGCGGCGGTGATGAGGCTGGCCATGTCCGCGCGCGCGCCCGTGTACGGCTTCAGCCTGACGGGCCGCCCGGTGGTGGACGCGCCCAGGCTGGCGGGGCTGGCCATCGCCCGGCCCGGCGGCTTCGAACTGGAGTTCGCGGGCGAGTCCTACACGCTCACCACCCGCTCCCTCCGGGGCGCGCACAACGCGCAGAACGCGATGGCGGCGGCGCTGCTGGCGCGGCTGGGCGGCGTGGCGAAGGACGCAGTGCAGGCGGGCCTGGACAGCTACCCGGGCCTGGCGCACCGGCTGGAGAGCGTGCGCGTGCTGGACGGCGTGGAGTGGGTGAACGACTCCAAGGCCACCAACGTGGACTCCGTGCTGGTGGCGCTCAAGGCGTTCCAGGGCGACGTGTGGCTCATCGCGGGCGGCAAGGGCAAGGGCGCGCCGTACGCGCCCATGGTGGAGGCGGGGCAGGGGAAGGTGAAGGGCGTGCTGACCCTTGGCCAGGACGCGGACGCGCTGGCGCGGGCGTACGCGAACGACGCGCCGGTGCACGCGTGCGGCACGCTGGACGCGGCGGTGGCGAAGGCGCGTGAGGTCGCGCGGCCCGGGGACACGGTGCTCCTGTCCCCGGCGTGCGCGTCGTATGACCAGTTCAAGAACTTCGAGGACCGGGGCGACACGTTCAAGCGCCTCGTCGGGGCGCTCTGACCGTGATGAAGACCTCTCCTCCGGCCGCCCCCGTGCGGTTCGATCCGATTCTGCTGTGCGCGGTGCTGGCGCTCGTCTCGCTGGGCCTGGTGATGACGTACTCGGCCAGCGCGGTGCTCGCGCAGGACAAGCTGGGCGACAGCCTCTACTTCCTCAAGCGCCAGCTTTCCGCCGCGGGCCTGGGCCTCGTGGCCATGGCGGTGGCCATGAAGCTGGGGTGGCGGAAGCTGGCGCGGCTGGCGTACCCGCTCTTGCTCGTCGCCATCGTGCTGCTCATCGCGGTGGCCATCCCCGGCATCGGCACCACGGCGGGCGGCGCGCGGCGGTGGATCCGCCTGCCGGGCTTCAGCCTCCAGCCCGCGGAGCTCGCCAAGTTCGCGTGGCTCGTCTACCTGTCCTATTCGCTGGCGAAGAAGCGGGAGAAGGTGGCCACGTTCTCCATTGGCTTCCTGCCGCACCTGGCCCTGTGCGGCATCCTGGTGCTCCTGTGCATGCTCCAGCCGGACTTCGGCAGCAGCGTGCTGCTGGTGTTCATGCTCTTCGTGCTGCTGTTCGCGGCGGGCACGAAGCTGTCGTACCTGGTGGGCTCCGTGCTGCTGGCGCTGCCGCTGGCGTTCGTCGCCATCGCGACCAGCCCGTACCGCATGAAGCGCATCCTCGCGTTCCTGGACCCGTGGGCCCACCGGCACGACGTGGGCTACCAGGTGGCGGAGTCGCTCATGTCCATCGGCTCGGGCGGCATCACCGGCCTGGGGCTGGGGGACGGCCGGCAGAAGCTGTTCTTCCTGCCGGAGGCGCACACGGACTTCATCTTCTCCATCCTCGGTGAGGAGCTGGGGCTCATCGGCGTGGGGCTGCTGGTGGTGCTGTACGCCGTCGTCCTCTGGCGCGGCATCCGCGCGGCCCTGGCGGCGGGGGAGACCTTCGGCACGTACCTGGGCCTGGGCATCAGCTCCATCATCGCGTTCCAGGCCACGGTGAACATGTGCGTGGCCATGGGCCTGTTGCCCACGAAGGGCCTGACGCTGCCGTTCGTGTCCTACGGCGGCACGTCGCTGGTGGTGCTGATGGGCTCCGCGGGCGTGCTGTTGTCGCTCAGCGCGAACACCCAGGGCGCTTCGCGGCCGGTGCGCACGGGCACCACCGACCTGCGGGAGGTGACGGCGTGAAGGTGCTCATCGCGGGCGGCGGCACCGGCGGCCACCTGTTCCCGGGCATCGCGCTGGCGGAAGAGGTCGTCACGCGCCATCCGAACAACCAGGTCGTCTTCGTGGGCACCGAGAAGGGCCTGGAGGCGCGCGTGGTGCCCAAGGAGGGCTACCCGCTGGAGTTCGTGAAGGTGCAGGGGCTCAAGGGCAAGGGCGTGCTCGGGCTCCTCAAGGGCCTCATCGCGCTGCCCATGGCGTTCCTCGCGTCGTTCCGCATCCTGTCGCGCCAGAAGCCGGACGTGGTGGTGGGCGTGGGCGGCTACGCGAGCGGGCCGGTGGTGCTGGCCGCGTGGCTGATGGGCATCCCCACCGCCATCCAGGAGCAGAACGCGCTGCCGGGCCTCACCAACAAGGTGCTGGGCCGCATCGTGAAGGTCGTCTTCACCGCCTTCGAGGAAGCACGGACGTACTTCCCCGAAGCCAGGGTGCAGATGATTGGCAACCCCATCCGCAAGAAGCTGATGGACAACTACCTGCGCAGCAGCGCCGCGCACGAGAAGTTCTCCGTCCTCATCTTCGGCGGCAGCCTGGGCGCGCGCGGCCTCAACAACCGCGTGCTGGACGCGCTGGACTCGCTGGGGGACGTGAAGGACCAGCTCGACATCGTCCACCAGACGGGGAAGCTGGACCTGGAGACGGTGCGCAAGGGCTACGCGGACAGGGGCTTCGCGGACGTGGCCCAGGTGGTGGAGTTCATCGACGACATGTCCTCCGCGTACGCGAAGGCGGACCTGGTCATCTGCCGCGCGGGCGCCACGTCGCTGGCGGAGCTGACGGTGTGCAAGAAGGCCAGCATCCTGGTGCCCTTCCCGCACGCGACGGACAACCACCAGGAGGTGAACGCCCGAGCGCTGGTGGACGCGGGCGCGGCCCTCATGTTCCGCGAGTCGGAGCTCACCGGGCAGAAGCTGGCGCAAGAGCTGCGCGGCCTGATGACGGACCCGGTGAAGCTCAAGCAGATGGCGAAGAAGGCGGGCATCCTCGGCCGCCCCGCCGCCGCGAAGGAGCTGGCGGACGTGTGCGTGGACCTGACCACCCAGGCCTGGGGCCCGGGCGGACGGGACCGCGGACCCAAGGACGTGAAGAAGGCACCCGGGAGCAAGGCATGAGCAGCAAGACCGTCAGCAACAAGCCCGGCAGCCTCTTCAAGACGCGCCACGCGGCGCACGTGCACTTCGTGGGCGTGGGCGGCATCGGCATGAGCGGCATCGCGGAGGTGCTGCTCAACCTGGGCTACCGCGTGTCCGGTTCGGACCTGCGCGAGAGCGACATCACCCGCCGCCTGGCGAAGCTGGGCGCCACGCTCTACGAGGGCCACAAGGCGTCCAACCTGGTCCACGCGGACGTCGTCGTCATCTCCTCCGCGGTGCGCAAGGACAACCCGGAGGTGGTGACGGCGCGCCAGCGCAAGATTCCCGTCATCCCCCGCGCGGAGATGCTCGCGGAGCTGATGCGCCTGAAGTACGCGGTCGCCGTCGCCGGCAGCCACGGCAAGACGACCACGACGTCCATGGTGGCCACGGTGCTGTCCGCGGCGGGCCTGGACCCCACGGCGGTGGTGGGCGGCAAGGTGAACGTGCTCGACTCCAACGCCAAGCTGGGCAAGAGCGAGCTGATGGTGGTGGAGGCGGACGAGTCCGACGGCAGCTTCCTCAAGCTGCACCCGTCCATCGCGGTCGTCACCAACATCGACCCGGAGCACATGGACCACTACGGCGACCTGGACACGCTCCAGTCCGCCTTCGTGGAGTTCTGCAACCGCGTTCCCTTCTACGGCCTCAACGTGCTGTGCCTGGACAACCCCAACGTCCAGGCGCTGCTGCCGCGCATCGAGAAGCGCTTCGTCACCTACGGCAGCTCGCACATGGCGGACTACCGGCTGGAGGGCATCGCGCTGGACGGCTTCACCACCACCTTCCGCGCCTTCCGCCGCGAGGAGGACCTGGGGGAGTTCCGCGTGCGCATGGTGGGCGCGCACAACGCCTTCAACGCGCTGGCGGTGGTGGCCATCGCGGAGGAGATGGACATCCCGCTGGAGACGGTGCGCGGGGCGCTGGCGGAGTTCGGCGGCGTGCAGCGCCGCTTCACCGTGCGCGGCGAGGTGGGCGGCATCACCGTGGTGGACGACTACGGGCACCACCCCACGGAGGTGATGGCCACGCTGTCCGGCGCGCGCCGCGCGTTCGGCCGCCGCGTGGTGGCCGCCTTCCAGCCGCACCGCTACACGCGCACGCACGACCTGATGAAGGAGTTCGCCACCGCGTTCAACGACGCGGACGTGCTGCTGGTCACCAGCGTCTACGCGGCGGGCGAGGAGCCGATTCCTGGCGCCACCGGCGACGCGCTGGCGGAGGCCATCCGCGCGCACGGCCACCGCGACGTGACCTTCGTGGAGAAGCGCGCGGACGTGGCGAAGGCGCTGCTGGAGCGCGTGCGCGAGGGCGACCTGGTGCTGACGCTGGGCGCGGGCGACATCACCCAGGTGGGCCCGGACCTGCTCACCCTGATGGGCGCGGCGAAGGGCGGGTAGGAAATGGCGCCGGGCGAGGTGACACCGCTGGCGGCGCGCGTGGCGCGTCTGCCGGGCCTGGACGTCAAGCCGGGGGAGCCCCTGGCGCCGCTCATCAGCGTGCGCGG
>NZ_JBKGHJ010000140.1:0-17334 GCF_046520365.1 Corallococcus sp. 4LFB | reverse complement strand
TGGCGTCGCGGCTCGCGCGGGCCTCGGTCTCCATCATGGCGCGGGCGGTGGCGAAGTCGCCCCGGCGCAGGGCCACGCGGCGGGCGCCCTGGAGCGCGGGGAGGCACTGCGACTGCAGCTCCAGCGCCTGCCGGTACAGCGCGGCGGCCGGCTCCAGGTCGGGGTTCTTCTCCGCCAGCTCGGCCGCGCGCAGCAGCAGCTCCAGCGCCTCCGTGGCGTCGGTGGTGACGGCCAGCCGCATGCCGTACATGCGCGACAGGGCGGCGGTGTCCCCGGTCTGGCGCAGCACGCGCTCCAGGCTGAAGGCGAGCCGCGCGTCGGAGGGATCCGCGTCGAAGGCGCGCTGGTAGACCTCCAGGGTGCGCTCGGTGGGCGGGCCCTTCTCCTGATCCGCGGCGGCCAGCAGGCGCAGGGCGCTGGACAGGCGCGGGTCGGTGACGCGGTCGGCGATGCGGGTGCGCAGCTCCGCGCGGCGGGGGCGGTCCGACACGCGGATGCGCTCCAGCAGCGTGAGGGCGGTGAGGTTGCCGGGCTCCAGGCCCAGCACGGACTCGCAGCACTGCGCGGCGCGGGACGGCTCCTGGAAGCGGTCCAGGTACAGCCGCGCCAGCTTGAGGTACGCGGTCACCTTGGCCGCGGGCGTCTGGCCCACCTGCGTCTCGCGGTCGAGGATGGACACCAGCTCCTTCACGTTGTCCTGCGCGACGTACAGGCGCTCCAGCGCGCGCAGCGTGGCGGCGTGGCCCGGCGTCAGGCGCAGCACCTCCTGGTAGCCGTCGATGGCCAGCTCCGGCCGGCCCAGCTGGTCCTCCCAGATGGCGGCGGCCTGGTACATCGCGTTGGCGCGCTCCAGCGGATCCGTGCGGTTGGCGGCGTCCGCGCGCAGCACCTCCACCAGGCTCTCCCACGCTCCGTGGGCCCGGTGGATGCGGGCCAGCGCGCGCAGCGCCGGGAAGTAGCTGGGCGCCAGCATCAGCGCCTCCTGGTACGACGCCAGCGCCTCGTTCTCCTGCTTGAGGCGGTGCTCGTACAGCTCGCCAATCTTGTAGATGAGCGCGGCGGCCGCTTCGGTGGAGGTCGAGATCTCGGACTCCGCGCGGTACATGTCGATGAGCTTCTCCCACCGGCCGTCCTGCGCGTACAGCCGGCCCAGGGCCTTGAGCGCGGGCAGGTACGAGGGCGACAGCGCGAGCACGCGCTCATACGCGGTGATGGCGCCCACGCGGTCTTTCAGGTGCTCGTCCAGGATCTCCGCGTTGCGGTGGAGCAGCGACAGCACCTGCTTGGTGTCCCCGGCGAAGGACGCCTCCAGGTCGTTGGTCTCCAGGAGCTCGCGGTAGCGTCCGGCGCGCTCGTAGAGGCGGGCCAGGTTGCGCAGCGTGGGCAGGTGATCCGACGCCAGGTCGAGGATGCGCTTCATGCACTCGATGGCGTGGTCGAGGTCGCCCAGGCGGTCCTCGTAGATGACCGCCATCTTGTTGAGCGTGGTGATGACCTGATCGCGGTCGGACGTCTGGAGCAGATCCTGCTCGAACATCGACACGAGTTCCGCGAAGCGGCCCTGGCGCTCGTAGAGGCGGGTGAGGGCCTTCTGCGCGGGGAGGTAGCCGGGCTGGAGCTGGAGGCACGCGTTGTAGCGCGCGATGGCGTCCTCCTGGCGGCTCAGGCGCTCCTCCAGAATCTCGGCCGCCTTGTACATGCGCGCGGCCTTGCCCTTGGCGTCCTCGGCGGCGGTGACCTCCGCGTCGAAGACGGCGACGAGGCCTTCCCAGTTCTGCATCCGGTACGACAGCTTGCCCAGGCCCGCGAGCGCGGCGGCATGGCTGGGGATGCGGGAGAGGATGGCCTGGTAGCGGGCGGCGGCCTCCTGGTCGCGCTTGAGGTCGTCCTCGTACAGCGCGGCGAGGCGCAGGTTGATGGCGACGAGCTCGCTCTCGTCGTTGATGGAGCCCACCCACGCGAGCAGCACGTCGGCCAGCTCCTCGAAGCGGCCCTGGGTCTCGTAGATGCCGGCGAGCGCGCTCAGCACGAGCGGCTCATTCGGGCTCACGCGCCGGGCGGCGAGCAGCGCGGACAGGGCGTCGTCCTTGCGGCCCAGGCGGTCGTGGATCTTGGCGATGTGGAGGTACGCGGGAGCGGCCTGGGAGCCCTGGCCCTCGGCCTCGGAGAGGAGGGCGGAGAGCAGCTCATCGGTGCGGCCCTCGCGCTCGGCGACGCGCTTGACGGCGGCCTGGAGCAGCGGGTCGGAGCGGTCGAGCGCGAACGCCTCACGGAACGCCGCGGCGGCGGCCTCCTTCTGCTTGAGGCGCTCCTCCAGGACCATGCCCGCGGAGGTGAGGTAGTGGGCGCGAAGGGACGGCGGGACGACGGCGGCGGCGAGCAGCCGGTAGATCTCCACCAGCGCGCCCGCGTCGTTGCGGGACGCGTAGACGGACTCGAGCTGGGTGAGGAGGGTGACGTCGGTGGGCTTGCGGTCCAGGGCCTGGCGCAGGGCATCCGCGGCGTCGTTGTCGCGGGACAGCCGCTCCTCGAGGATCTGCCCCTTCTCGAAGAGGAGGGAGGCCTGCTGGCGAGGGTCCTCGGCGGCGATGAGCTCCGCGTCGATGAGCTGCACGACCATCTGCCAGTTGCCGACGTCGGCGAAGAGGCGGCGGGCGGCGCGGATGTTGGCGAGGAAGCGCGGCGCCAGCTTGTAGGCGTTCTGGAACGCGACGGCGGCGTTGCGGGGATTCTTGAGCGGCTCTTCCCAGAGCAGGCCGACCTCATGGAAGAGGAGGGCGGCCGTCTGCGGCTCGGTGGTGGCGAGCGCCTTGGCCTCGCGCTCCATGGAGGCGATGCGCTCGCGGGCATCGTCCTCGGCGCTGGCGGTGGGGACGGGAGCGGGGAGGGTGGTCACGTTCTGGGCCAGTGCCTGGGCCGCGCCCGTCGGTTCGGGGACTCCGGGGGGAGGCACCGATGCGGAGGACGAAGGCCGCGTGACGTCATTGCGCTCGCTCATGGAAGCCGGCTCCAGGCACTATGGAATTGAGAGGGGGAGACTGAACGGGAGTTCGTACCACGCGCTCGGCTGGCCCCTCAACTTCCCGTCTTTCCTGGCGATTTGAGTGCAGGGGAGGCAGGCGGACGGGCGGTGGGACGGCGTCGGGGGCGCGGGCAGGCGGCCGTGTTGCTCCGGTGCGGAGGGGCGTGGTTGGCTCCACACTCCCCGTGAGCCCACCTCCCGTCGTCGATCCCCCGATTCCTGTCGCCGCGAAGGATCAGGCGGCCCTGGAGAAGTACGTCGGCCCCTGCTACTCGCTGGCCCGCTACCAGTCCACGGACGTGCTCGTGGTGGAGAGCTTCACCGGGGAGAAGCAGCTGTGGGTCAACCCGCATTACGGGGGCTACCGCAACGCCTGGACCGCCGCCTTCGGGCCCGTGGTCGCAGGGCATGACGTCGACCACATCTACTCGAAGAACCGGGGGAAGCTGTACGGGTACGGGTACGTGCGCTGTGCCCTGGTGGACTCGAAAGCCAACCAGCGGAGCGGTGAGTTCGAGTCCTGATGGGGAAGGTGTTCGAGGCGAACAAGGCCTTCCACGGGGACCAGGCGATGCAGGCGCAGGAGATCCGCTACGCGGACGCGGTGCAGGAGGCGAAGTTGAAGCACCTCGCCTTCAAGCCCAAGGAGGCCTACGCGCCCCTCCAGCGCCAGGGCCAGGCCATCCTGTCGGGCTCGCGGCTGGTCGGAAAGACGACGCGGTTGACCCCACAGCCGGGACCGCGGGTCACGGTTCCGCTGCAACCCGTCAGCACGCAGCCGGCGGCGGTGAAGTCGCAGTTGACGCCAGTGCCGCTGAAGCCGTTGCCGCCCGCGCGTCGCTTCCAGGTCACGGCCGTGACGCTCCGCCGGATGCCGACCTCGAATGGGATCGAGGTGGTGACGGGGACGAAGTCGTACAACTGGTCCGCCTCGGTCGTTGAGTGGATCATGAGCGGCCTGATCACCGCCGCCAACTACAAGCGCACCCAGGAGAAGCTGGATAAGATCCTCGAGCGTGTCGGGCCGCATCTTCCGAAGAACGGAGGAGTGCTGATCGCGACCGTCTACGAGCAGCCGAACAACGCGGCCCAGTACGGCTACTCCACGGAACTCTTCCTGTACGCGTACGTCCTGGGCATCGGAGCGACGCCCCAGGAGGCCTACCAGCGCTACCTGGAGAAGACCTCCCGGCCGGACTACGCCACGCTGTCACCCGCGGCCAGGAAGAACTGGTCGAAGGTCGAACACCACGTCTGGATCCGGAGCGAGGACCGCTGAGCGCGTCACTCGTCCGTGACGTCCAGCTCAGCGATCAACCCTGCTGGATTAAACGTGACCTTCCAGCGCTGCGTCAGGTCCTTGCCGTACACGGCGCGGTAGGTCCGTGACAGGTGGTCCGCCGAGTCCTCCAGGAGGACCAGGCGGCTCAGTGGAGGCATTCCGCCGAGATGGTCCCCGGTCCCCAGCGCATGCCCGCGAGGCGTCGCGTACGGGAGGAAGGCGCCCACCTGCACATTCTCCACCTTGCCCGCGGTGCCCGTGTACTGGCGCGTCCCACTCACGGACTCTTCTCCAGGATGCTTGTCTCATTCACCGCCAGGATGCTGTCTTCGGACAGCGCCCTTGCGTGCGTACTCCAGCACATCATCGCACACCGGAGGCGCAGCACACTTCGCACGCAATCGCAGTGCTGGAAAGCATATGGCGCTCGGTGCACACGTTCTCCGAGAGGCCCACTCATTGTTGCGCTGCGCCTGCCCCCGGAGTGCATTCACGTGCTCGACAGTGGCGGCATGCGCCTCGCGTCGGCAGAAGTGAGGCTTCAGCTAAGCGCCTACCGCCTCCAGTTCCGTCACGAGACGACATTTCAGCAGGACCTCTGGTGCCTGCACCTTTGTGTACGAGGGGGACTACATGAAAGCCTCGTTCCTCCGTTCTCCTTTTTCTTCACCAGGATGGAAGACAGCGGTTCCCTCCGAACCACAGCTGTAGGCTTCAGCCGGTCGAACATTTGCTCCTGCTCAAAGAAGTCTCCTTTAGGAGCAACAAAACTGCATTAACCTTGTCGGCCTAGGACCACCATTTGATGTCGCGCCTTGCTTCAAGTTCGGCGGACGCTCGTCCAATGTCTGCATAGTATTTAATCTCGGCTTTGGCGTCGTTGCGACCGGCGTCAAGAATTGACTGTGCTTCGACAGCGGTCGCTGACGCATGCGCAGGACTAGAAAGCACACCGAGCCAGAACGCAGAAGTCGCACAGACTGACGACTCTGTTCTCCCAAGCCCATCACCAAGTATGTGCAACCATCTTAGCCTGAGATTTTTGGGATGTAGGGTTGAAAGTGTTTTGCCAATGTAGGCCAATGCCTCAGCCGCCACATTTCGACTTGGATGGCGAGCTGCTAGCTCAACGCACGGAATCCAAGCCGTAGGGATGACCGTATTGACCAGCGAAAACCGTCTAGCAGCCTGCAGTCCTGCCACTAAAGCCAAATACCATGCGCTTTCTGACGAGTTGTGCTGACGGTTGAACTGGTTCCAAGGCGCAGGCCTCTTGGCGCCAGGCTCTAGCGGCCAGTTACCCCGAAGCAGGTCGGTAATTTTCTCTTGCAACAAGCTAGTCGTCCCGCTCAGGCGACTTGCCGGGATAAGAGCAATGGAGCGGGTGGCTGCTGGATGTCGACGCAATAGTTCTTCAGTAGTTCGCGCTGCCTGCGCCCAGTGCCGCCTCCTAGAACCGGTAAGCACTCGGGCAGGAAGCAGCGAGAGAACGGACACCAAGTCGATGGATACACGATCTCTTGCCAGCCTTGCCTCCGCGGAAACTAGCGCAGCATGAATCTGCTCTGTGTTTAAAAAATCAAACATCTCAACGATGAATCCCACATCGTTCTCGCTGGCTGAATGATCAACAAGCCGCGCGTGCGCGCGCAGTACAGACTGCCGCACAACGTTTAAGGATGATTCCGTGGCTGAGTGCTTCAAGCATCTCATGGCTTCATGTTCAGAGAATCTATTTTCATTGGAAGTGTTGCTCATCCACTTTAAGACCGTCTTCTCAACAGCCTCTGCGAGCGCTTGATAGCTTGGGCTCTTCTCGGGCTCGATCGTTGCCAGCAAGCTCGAAATTCCACCAAAAAGCCCTCGTGTGTAAGAAATATCGATTTTCTGCTTGCTGTCGACATCTCGCCTTAGAACCCTCATGACGGCCCGAACTACTTCGTCAACGTCAAGGCGTCCAAGCTTGTTAAGATCACTCCATGCGACTCGATGGAGTCGCTCAACTGCTGCGGTGCGCACACGCAAGTCATCTGAGTCTAGGAATCTCAGCAGCCACCCCGTAGAATCCTCGAAGTGAGAAGCGATATAGAATGCCAAATCGACAAGATCTATCCAGACAGCCCAAACGGCCCTTCCCGCGAATACGTTGTTGCGTCCAGGGCTCCGCGAGTGCTGGAGCGAAAGCACCCCCGCAAACTGCTCCAGGAATGACCTTAGCGCACCAAGATCCTCTTGGCTCAAAGAAGGCATTAGGTGCTTGATTGCCCCCATTTGTGCTACCCATTCTCGAGGAACTCGCCCAGGACTTAGAAGTCGATTCAAAATCTTCCTGAAGTCTTCCTGCGAGGCATAGTCACTTGGGGGGTAAAGCTCAAACAATCGCTCTAGTGACTCCGTTGCGCCATATCGAACAAGCAGAGAGACGGCTTCAAACTCTCCGCCAGTTTGACGAAAAGCGAATTCCCCCACCAACTTCGCCATGTCCATGCAGTAATTCGGAGGAAGCCCAAGTTCCTCTAGCTTTAAAAGGGCATTCCATAAATGGGAATAATCATTAAACCTTGAGGAGCCGCCTTCGGGGAATCGCTTCAGGTCCCGAAGTTCGTTCTCAACCCCGTCCAATAGTTGAGTTCGCGCCTTGTTTTTTGTTCTGGAAACTCTTTCTTCTAAATACTTAACATCTCGATCTTCCCGAAGCTTGTCGAGTCTCCGGTAGAGTTGGCTTCTTCTTGAAGGAGTCTCGACTTGTTGGGGATTGTATGAACCAATTTCGTCAAAAGGTAACGTACATAGCAATCCTTGTATTGCAACCCATTCCGAGACCCGGTCATGCTCTCTTCGGGCCCTTGCTACAGCAGCATCGTATGCTCGGTGGGCTGATTCGACGTCGTTGACAAGCAAGAAATGGGCGCCTTGGATGCTGAGGCTGGTTGCGCTTAAATCGTCGTCATGCTTTGCCTCGTCCCGAAGAGGGTCACGAGCATTCCGAAAGGCATGGAGACGACGCATCCTGGTTAATTCATCGCGAACGGTTTCCGATGCGTGCGAGCTGAGAATCTCGGTTTCGATCCGCGCCGCTTCTGTTGTATTTTCTAGCTCATATGCGGATCGGCATTCGGCTAGTTTGACTCGAGCTCGGTCTTGGGGACTGAGCTTTTTCTCGAAGCCCTGCTCGCGAAGGGTCGCGATGAGGTCGTAAATTTCACCCTGGAATGATAGAGAGACTTTGGACCCAAAATAGAGAATGCCGAGAAAAAGCCAACGCATGGCCACGTCGTCATTCTTAATGCTGGAAATTACAAAACTCAGGCTGTCGCGCGAGGACAGGTCCCCTGTGGTCGTACGCGTCCCTCCGCCAGAGGCATCTCTAAGGGCCCCTTCCAATGGGCTTGGGGTGGGCCGTGATAGTTTCCGGTCCGCTGAAAACTCATTCCCACTGTTCGGAATGAGCCATCTTTCTGCGAATGCTTCCCATGCGGAAAATTGGTCTCTATTGTCGATAGGAACTCGAGGCAGGCCAATTAAGACTCGTTCGAGTGCTTGAAGGGCGGTCGTCGCGTCTGGCTCTTCTTTAATGTTGTTTTTAATGTACTTTCTTAGGGATGAGGGAGATTCAATCCATTGCCGGGACATAGTGTCCGAGGTGTTGCCAAGCAGGTGGGCGATGCCTCCCAAGAGTGTCCCGTAATACTCGGGAAGTGTCTCAAAGTTGAAGTCGTCAGTTGGTGTTTTCAGACTAATGAACTGAATTCCTTGCCCCCTCCAATAGCTACGTCGGGCATCGCTTATTGGCTCGTGCTGAAGACAAAGTACCGATGGTCTTCCAGTGCTTTGCAATAAGTCTCTAACCCATCCGTTTAGTGCATAGAAGTTCGGATCGTCTAGGCTAAACCCAACCACCAAGACGGGGTGCTGGGTGAATAGTTGTCTGACGCGAGTTACCATTCCGGGATGGGTCTCCACGTAGCGTCGATAGTCCTCCGAAGTTAAGACTAGGCTGGCAGCATCGTTCAATATTCCATGCAGGTGCACAAGTTCGCAGGCGGCGCCGGGAAGTCGCGGGCGCGAAAGATCTTGATCGCGATACACCATGTGGACTTGACCGCGGTCGCCTGAAGACTCATATGCTCGTTCAATTAGTGTGTCGTAATTTGTCGTCAGAATGCTCTCCCATTCTATTGTAGAGAGCACCTGGTGTGGCAGTCCCGGTAATAAATCATGATCAGGCACTGCCTCCTGCATCTGCAGGTGGAGTTGCTGCAAGCCCTGCAGTTCCTTGAAGTACTGTGCAACTCGCAGGTAGTCGTTCTCCTTTCGATCTCCTTCGCGTAGTCCTTGTTTGAGCTTTTCGATTAGTCCATGCCAGCTTAGGCACTTGGGCGCATCTTGACGGCCGGGCGAGCGATCTCTCCAGCCAGGGCGCGGGATCGCATTCAAAGAAAGTCCTGCACCGGCAAACAGGACGGGGCGCACGCGCCTTGCGGATTTGATCCACCCGTCAAGAACAGCCTTATCATCTGTCGAGAGGAGAGCGTCTGGGTTTATGGAGATGCCAATGGGCTTTGTCATTGGGGCTTATTCAAGCAGATCTCTCTCTTGCTGGCAATTCGCTGTTTGACGGCAAGCCTCTAGCTAGGCTTGGCCGCTATCGCTTGGGCGTCGAGCGCACACTGGCACGGAAGAATCAGTTGCGTCTGCTCGAGCCCGGGAAAAACGCACGAATGACGTCCACTTCAGCTTCCTTGTCCTTGACCTCTGCGTCATGTCTTTGTGTTCTCCCCGTCCGGTATTCGCAAAAGGCTGTTGGTCCTTGGGTAGAGGCCTGATGGGGATGAATGTGGCTTACTCGTCCGCGGCATCCAGAGCGACGATTAGTCCTGCCGAATTGAATGTGGCCCTCCAGCGCAGCGTCTGGTTCTTGCCATATACCGCGCGGTAAGTCCGTGACAGGTGGTCCGCCGAGTCCTCTAGGAGGACCAAGCGGCTCAGCCGAGGCATTCCGCCAAGCTGGATGGGCAGCCACTCATTCAGGTCCGCGAGCGCGTCCTTCGCGGAGCCGGTGAAATAGCGGGCTTCCGCCTTACCCTGGGCCAGCGTGGGCAGGAGTTGCTTCAACGTCTCGCTCAACTCGGTGGCTGCGTCGGTGATGCCGGGGTCGTTCAGGAAAGGCGGGGGCGACAGGTAGAAGTTCGCCACGCCGTGCGCGAGGTTGGGGACCAGCTTCCGCTGGTTCGTCAGCACGACCACGGCCAGCTTGTCGTCCGGGTAGTAGACCGTGTCCGACAGCGCAGGACCGCCGCTGTGACCGACCTCGGAACGTCCCCGGTAACGGCCTACGGTCCAGCCCACCGCGAAGCTGCTGCGCTTGCCGTCCTTGAGTATGGGTGGCGTCCACATGGCGGAGCGCAGTTCCGGCTTCAACAGTTTGTCGCTCATTAGCGCAGCTACGAACCTGGACATGTCCGTTACGGATGAGAACAGTCCACCGGCCGCCAGCGTGTAATGCGGATACACGAACCAGTATTGCTGCTGGTGATCAGTGCGCCATTGATAGGTAGCCGCCCGCGCAGGGACCACGTCACTGGTCAGAACAATGTCATCCTCGGTGAGAATGGCTCGGTCGAAACCACTGTTCGTCATGCCCAGGGGCGTGAAGATGCGGTCGCGCAGGAGTTGCTGGAAGGGCGCACCGCCCACCTTCTCCAGCACCTGGGTGAGGAGGACGAAGTCGTCCGAACCATAGGCGGCTTTCTCGCCTGGCGCTGCCGCAAGCGGGACCTTCTTCGCCGCCTCGACGGCGACCGCGACGCTGGAGACATCGGCGTTCACCGGCCCAGGCTTCATCCCGGACGTGTGGCTCGCGAGATGAAGGACCGTGAGGTCCTTCCACGCGAGGCAGTCGGCGATGTACTGGCAGACGCGGTCATCGAGCTTGAGCTTGCCCTGTCCCACGAGGTCCATCAGCAGTACCGCCGTGAACATCTTGGTGCCGGAGGCAATCTGGAACGCCGTGCGGGTACTGGCCGGCGCGTTCCATTCCAGATTCGCCGTGCCATAGGCCGCGAGCTTGATCACCTTGCCATCGCGGACCACCGCGACAGCGGCACCCGGAATGTGATTGCGGGCCATCTCCGCGCGCAGGAACGCGTCCACCTTGTCAGGTGCGCCCAAGGCCAGCTGCGCCCATCCCATGAGGACCAACAAGCCCCAGCGGTGAGTGCGCATGATCAATTCTCTTTCGGGGCGCTCGGAAGCCCGAGAAGCGATTCAGTGAAGGCGAAGAGCTTCGAATCATCCGGTCGCAGGTTGCTCAGGATGATGACGGTGCGGCCGTCGTCGAGGACGCGCCAGGACACGGTGCGATAGGCGCCACTCGTCCCGTCGTTCGTCGCGACTGTCTGCGCGGCCTGTCCCTTCGCCTCATAGGCCCGGACGCGGCCTCCCAGGGCGTAGGCGGACTCGGGACGTTCCACCGTCAGCAGGGCCTTCCTGGATGCAGGCGACAGGAGTTTTCCCGAGAGCACGCCGTGATTCAGTCGCAGCATGTCATCGGCGGTGCTGTAGAACCCGCCACCGGTCACCAGGTAGTTCGGGAGCGTGTAGACGCGACGCTCGACCTTCGGTTCCAGGGAGCGGTACCCCAAGGCAAGGTTCGGAACGTTCCCGGCTTCGCCCGCCGCGATGCCGCTGTCCTTCATGCGCAGGGGCTTGAATAAAAGGCGCTGGGCGAGCTGTGCATATGGCTGCCCGGAGACTCGCTCCAGGATGGCCTGCACGAGAATCCAGTTCGTGATGTTGTAGTCAAAACGGGAGCCCGGCGTGAACACCAGGTCGCCGCTCGCGTATCGGGTCACGGCTTCAGCCTGCGGACGCGTCTCGCTCTCGATGCTGGGATCCTTCTTGAATGCGTCCATGAGCCCATTGGGCAGACCGCTGCCGTGACTGATCAGGTGGCGCAGGGTGATCTGCTTCCCCGTATCCGCGCGGTACTCCGGGAGGTAGGTGAGGATGGGCTCGTCGAGCGCCAGCTTCCCTTCGTCCACAAGGCGCAGGACCACGATGGACGTGAGCCACTTACTCACCGAGCCCACGAAGAAGCGGCTGTTCCGCGTGAGGGGCTCCTTCGCTTCGGCGTTCTTGACCCCGAACGCCTCCACGTACTCGGCACGCGAGCCCTTGCCGACGAGGACGACTCCGTTGAAACGTGTGTCGGTGGCGAACTGCCGGGCTCGTGCCCGGACCCCGTCTTCCGCACGCCCAGGCAGCGAGATGCAAAGGCCTGCAAGCAGCCCCAGGGAGGTCAGCTTGAGGTGATTCACGGACATGAAGTGCCTCGATGACGGGGCCGGCCTACGGTCAGTCGAATCCCGCATACGTTGGGAGACGAAGCCGATTGCATGAAATCGGCTTCGGGGGAGCGCCAGTCGGGTGTGTGGCTGTTGCCTCAACGCCCGCCGATCTTTGGGAAGCGCTCGTAGCCCTTCAGGAGCATTTCCAGGTGCGCCGCGTTCTCAAGATCGAGTGGCGCATCCGTAAGTCGAACGAGCCAGTTTCCTGAGTCCAGGCACCGCGCGCGTGAAAGCAGGTCTGCGTCCCGGCTCGGGTTGGGAAATCCAAGAGTCTGCGCAACCGCCGTCGACCAATGGTTCAGCCACCCAAGGCGATGCGGAATCGCAGGAGAGGAGCGCGCATCCGGCGCCATGAGGACCGGAAGGCCTCTCGGTGGAGATGGAGGCCCGTCCAGTGTGGGGGCTGTCTGCTCAGCAATGTCTGCTGCCGCTGCGAACGGCGTCAAGTCTCCCCACCGGGCATCGGAAGTCTCCGCTACAGCCGCCAATACAGCCTCTGCCAGTCCAATCACAGTGGCATTCAGGGGAAGTCTCATATGCACTTCAAGCTGAGGCTTGCCTCCAGGGCCGTCCGGATTCTCCAGCCCGTAGAGCGTCACAGGCGTCTGATCGTCGTCGTTACAGAGGAACGGCAGCCCGCCGTCCATCGTGTTGGCCGCGACCCAGTCATCGCGGCGCTCCAGGGTGATGAGATCTCCCTTTTCAGAAGTCGTCCATGCCAGCCTCAAGCCAGGAAGGGCATGCTCCACGACATGAACAATGGCGAGAGGCCGCTTGTCGGCGCGGGTCAGCGCAGGCGCGTAGACGATGAGGCTCAAGAAGTCCTGTTCGGAGGGCAATTCAACACCAGTCCATGAGAACGACCTTGAGCTTGCTGTCTGCTCGAAGCAGCGCTTGCTTGTGAGCCTTGCTCCGAACGCCAATCACGAAGTCGTATCCGCAGGCACTGGCCAGTGCTTGTTCGCGTCGCAGTTCAGGGAGTTTCATCTTCACGAAGAAGTCCTGAGATCGGAGCGGTTGCTTTTCGAAGTCGTCTGTTTTGACTTCCCACAGCGTCCGTGTGGCCGGCACCAAGGCATCGAAGTACTTCCCGTTGACGAGCACATTCAGACCGCGAAACGCGTTGCCTCGAATGTCGTTGGCGCACTGGTTGTGAGGATCATTGCCTCCTCGTGGAGGGCCCGGAACCGGCCTGCATTCCGGCCGGCGCTCGTACTCCAGTGACTCTGGCGGCACTGGAGGAAACACGTCCTGCGGTGACGGCGCAGGCTTTGGATGTCGGTTTGCCGAGGAGGCAGGAAGAACGGGCTTCGTCAGGGGTTCGACCGTTTCCACTTCGGGCATGTTTCCTTTCAATTCGTAGTCGGCGAGCGCCTCCTTGATGGCGACCCCTATCACCAGCGCGCCGATGACGATGACGGCGCCCACGGCGATTTCCGGCGCTGTCAGGACACAGAAGCCGATGCCTATTGCAGCCGCGCCTGCTGAGGCGACCGCGCACCTTCCCGATGGGTCGTTGAATTGGATCCGGTCATGGTCGAGCGCTTGAAAGCACCTCTCCACAAGGGCAGACCATGGTTGGGCCGCCTCACGGACAGCACAGCGCCCCTCATCCGTCCACGGTAGCGCCGCCGCTCGCTGGAGGTTGGTGAGCCTCCTGGGCCGGGATACGTGCCCTCCAGGACTCGGTGCTGGTGTGGCGCATGCGGAGAGAAAGAGCAGAAGCGCAGCGAAGGCCCGCAGTCGCATGGCGACATTCCTTACGGCGAGCTGGTGGCTCGCGTGTCTCTGCCGACTGGCTCAGGCTGCAAACACCTCCGGACGTCGGACGGTCCGGAGGTCCCTTGCATCGGAGGCGCTTCAGGCGGTCGCGGACCGCACGGCCTCACGGAGCGCCCCGGACTCCACCAGTGCCGTGACCGCCGTGATGTCGTGATGCAGCTCGCGGTCGCGGTCCATGTGCGGAACCTTGCTGCGCACCAGTTCATGCGCCGCCAGGACGCCCTTGCCGGGCTTGACCGGCTGACGGAAGTCCAGCGCCTGCGCCGCGACCAGCACTTCAATCGCCAGACACGAACGCGCGAACTCCGACACCTGACGCCCCTTGAGCGCGGCCGTCATGCCCATGGACACGTGGTCCTCACGGCCCGCGGAGGAGGGGATGGAGTCCACCGACGCCGGGTGGCTCAGGATGCGCGACTCCGCCACCAGGGCCGCCGCGGTCACCTGGGCGATCATGAACCCGGAGTTCAACCCGCTGTTCTTCGCCAGGAACGCCGGCAGTCCGGACAGTGACGGGTTCACCATCTGCTCCACGCGGCGCTCGGAGATGCTCGACAGCTGCGTCAGGGACATGGCCACCACGTCCATCGCCAGCGAGATGGGCTGACCGTGGAAGTTGCCTCCGGAGATGATGCTCTCCGTGTCCGCGAACACCAGCGGGTTGTCCGTCCCGCTGTTCACCTCCACCTCCAGGATGCGACGCGCGAACGCCAATCCCTCACGCGCGGAGCCGTGCACCTGCGGGATGCACCGGAGGCTGTACGGGTCCTGCACCTTGCTGCAGTGGACGTGCGTCTCCACCAGCTCGCTGCCCTTCAGAATCCGGCGCAGGTGCTCCGCCACCGCCTTCTGGCCCGCGTGCGGACGCACCGCGTGGATCTCCGGCAGGAACGGCTTGTGGCTTCCCAGCAGGCCCTCCACCGTCATCGCTCCCGCGATGTCCGCCACGTCCGCCAACAGCTCCGCTCGCAGCTGCGTCAGCGTTCCCACCGCGCACATCGCTTGCGTGCCGTTGATCAGCGTCAGGCCTTCCTTCGCCTCCAGCACCACCGGCTTCAGGCCCGCCTTCTCCAGCGCCTGCTTCGACGGCATCCTCACGCCCTCGAAGAACGCCTCGCCCTCGCCAATCAGCACCAGCGCCAGGTGCGCCAGCGGGGCCAGGTCTCCGGACGCGCCCACGCTTCCCCGCTCGGGGACCACCGGCACCACGTCCCGGTTCAGCATGTCGATGGCCAGGTTCAGCGTCTCCATCCGGATGCCGCTGAAGCCCTTCGCCAGCACGTTGGCCCGGAGGAGCAGCAGGACGCGCGCTTCCGGCAGGGGCAGCGGATTCCCCACGCCACAGGCGTGCGACAGGATGAGGTTTCGCTGCAGGTCGCGCAGGTCCTTCCGGTCGATCCGCACCTCCGCCAGCGTGCCGAAGCCCGTGTTGATTCCGTAGGACGGCGTGTCTCCGGCCGCCACCCGGTCCACCAACGTCCGGGAGGCCTGCACCCGCTGCGCGGCTTCGGGGGCGAGCTCCACCGTGACTTCGTGGCGGGAGACCTGGAGGATCTCCTCCAGCTTCAGGGTGTCACCATCGATGAGGAGGCGGGGGCGGGACATGTCTTGGTACTCCAGGAATGCGGCTTGAAGTCGTTGGGCCACGAACGCTAGCGGATTCGCGGCAGGCAGGTTGAGGGCCCTTTACACCCGGGGCCCGGCGCCCATATAGCCTGCGCGCGTCCGTGCAGGGAGGTCGCAAGCCCCGTGGCCCTCATCGTCCAGAAGTATGGCGGTACCTCGGTGGGTGACACCGAGCGCATGAAGAACGTCGCTCGCCGCTGCCTCGCCACCCAGAAGGCCGGCCATGACGTCGTGGTGGTCGTGTCCGCCATGTCCGGTGAGACCAACCGCCTGCTCAAGCTCGTGGCGCAGATCACCGACCGGCCGACGAGCGCGAGCAGGACGTCGTCGTCGCCACCGGCGAGCAGGTGTCCATCGGGCTCGTCGCCATGGCCATCCAGGCGCAGGGCGGCAAGGCCGTGAGCTTCCTCGGCCACCAGGTGCGCATCGTCACCGACAGCACCTTCTCCAAGGCGCGCATCAAGAGCATCGACGCGGAGCCCATCCGCGCCGCGCTGAAGCAGGGGAAGATCGTCGTCGTCGCCGGCTTCCAGGGCGTGGACGAGACGGGCAGCGTCACCACGCTGGGCCGCGGCGGGTCCGACACGACGGGCGTCGCGCTGGCCGCCGCGCTCAAGGCCGACGCGTGTGAAATCTATACGGACGTCGACGGCGTCTACACCACCGACCCCAACGTGTGCCCGGCCGCGAAGAAGCTGGACCGCATCACCTACGAGGAGATGCTGGAGCTGGCCAGCCTGGGCGCCAAGGTGTTGCAGATCCGCTCGGTCGAATTCGCCATGAAGTACAAGGTGCCCCTGTGGGTGAAGTCTTCCTTCACCGAGGATCCGGGCACGCTCGTCTGCGAGGAGGACGCATCCATGGAGGACGTGCTGGTTCGAGGGGTCGCCTACGACCGGAACGAGGCGAAGATCACCGTGGTCGGCGTGCCGGATCAGCCGGGCATGGCGGCGAAGCTCTTCGGAGCGCTCGACGCGAAGCACATCGTGGTGGACCTCATCGTGCAGAACCCGTCCCGCGACGGGCGCACCGACGTCACCTTCACCGTCGCCAAGTCGGACTTCACCAAGGCCCACGAGGTCGTGAAGCAGGCCGCGCAGGAAGTGGGCGCCACCGGCCTCGAGGTCGATGACGCCATCGCCAAGGTGTCCATCGTCGGCGTGGGCATGCGCAACCACTCGGGCGTGGCGGCGAAGATGTTCCAGACGCTCTCCCAGGAGGGCATCAACATCCAGCTCATCTCCACGTCGGAGATCAAGACGTCCTGTGTGATCCACACGAAGTACACGGAGCTGGCGGTGCGCGCGCTGCACACGGCCTTCGGGCTGGACGCGCCGCCCCCCGTGACGGCCAACCCCACCGTGTCCGAGGTGGACGCGCTCCAGGGGCAGAAGGCCTGAGGCGGTTCGGGCGCACGTCCGCGCTCGCGGCGCTGTCGCTGGGGCTGCTCGCCCTGGGCTTCACGGCCCGGGCGCGGTGGCCGGACTCGCGGCCGTCGCTCGACTGCCGCCGGAGGCCGTGCGCCTGGACCCGGCGGGGCTCGCCACCTGCGGCCCGGGGACGGTGCCCACGGGGAGCCAGGCGCTCGCGCTGGGGCTCAAGCTGGACCTGAATGCGGCCTCCGAGTCCGAGCTGGCCCTCTTGCCCGGGGTAGGCCGTGACCTGGCCAGACGGCTGGTGTCCGCCCGCGAGGCGCAGGGCCGGTTCGTGAGCTGGGAGAACGTGGACGCGGTCCCCGGCGTGGGCGCTGCCAAGTTGGAGACCCTCCGGGCAGCCACCGTGCTGGACGCGGCGGCGGCGGATGGGAGCGTGTGGTAAGGACGGCCGGTGCAGATCGCCTGCCCGCAATGCTCGATGCAGTACGTGCTGGATGCCCGACTCCTGCCGCCTGGCGGCGCTTCGGTGCAGTGCACGCGGTGTGGCCATGTGTTCAAGGCCTCGCCCACCGGTGTCATGGCTCCCGCGCCGAAGATTCCTCCGGCGGGTGGGGGAGACCGTACGGGTGCGCCGTCGTCCACGCAGATCTTCGGCGGTGACAGCAGCGCCAACCTGAAGTCCACGAACCTGTTCGCGGGTTCCACCACGGCGTCCGGTTCCTTCGTTCCGCAGCCGACGCCGCCTTCGGGCGCGGTGGCTTCGTCGGGCGTGATTCCTCCGCCCCCGTCCATCGCGCCGGTCGCGGCGGCGTCCGGCACGCAGCCTCCGGCGATGGGCACCACGCGTGCCTTTGGCGCGGTGGGGCCCGGCGTGGGGGCTCCTCCCGCGGCGGCGAC
>NZ_JBKGHJ010000013.1:0-42245 GCF_046520365.1 Corallococcus sp. 4LFB | reverse complement strand
CCGGCGTGCCTGCGGGGCGGTGCCGGTGCCCGACGCGGGCGTCGCGGCGCCCGGAGGCGGGGTGCCCTTCTGCCTGGCCTCCTCCGCCTTCATCGCGGCCTGCTGCTGGGCCTGGAGGGCCTCCATCTGCCTGGCCTGGTCCTCCGCGGCCTTCGCCTCGCGCTTGGCCTGCACGATGCTCTCCGCCTCGCGCATGAGGCCGAAGACGGGAGACTCCGCGTTGAGTGCGACCTCGCCGCCCGCCAGGGCGACGTACTTCTTGTAGAGCTCCACCGCGCGCTCGGGGGCGTCCTTCACCTTGTGCAGGATGATGGCGCGGTTGAGGTACGTGGCGCCCAGGTCGGGGTTGAGCTTCTCCGCCTCGTCGTACTCCTGCATGGCCTTGTCGTACTGGCCCTGGCCCTTGAGCGCGATGCCCAGGTCCACGTGCGCGGCGGCGTTCTTGCCGTCGGACTGCAGGATGCGGCGCAGGTGCTCCTCCGCGCCGGGGAAGTCCTCCGCGTCGAGCGCCAGCTGGGCCAGCTCCACGTGCGCCGGCACGTAGTCCGCCTTCGCCTCCAGGGCGCTCTTGAACTGCAGGCGCGCCCCTTCCCGGTCGCCCTCCTTGAGGAGGATGAGACCCACGGAGTGGTGCAGCTCCGGATCCGTGCTGTCCAGCTTCACCGCGCGCAGCGCGACGAGCTTCGCCATGGCCAGCTGCTTGCGGTCCAGGTAGCTGCGGATCATCACCTTGAGGGCGTTGGTGTTCATCGGGTCGCGCATGAGCGCGGCGCGAGACAGCTCCATCGCCTTGTCGTGGTCGTTGTTCTGCCGGTAGATCTCCGCGAGGCGCGCGCGCGAGCCCGCGTCATCCGGGTAGCGCGTGAGCACGTCCTGGTAGAGCGCCACCGCGCCGGCCACGTCGCCACTGTTCTGCTTCATGATGGCCAGGTTGTCGGACGCCTGCCGCAGGGACGGCTTCTTGGTGAGGGCCGCCGCGTAGCGGGCCTTCGCCTCGTCGGGCTTGCCCATGCGCTCGGCGATGACGCCCAGGTTGTACTCGGCCTCCGCCAGGTTCTGGTCCGCCTCCAGGGCGGCCCTGAACTTGCGGTCCAGCGACGGGTAGTCGAAGGCCTTGGCCTTCTTCTGCGCGTCGAAGGACTTCACCGCGTCATCGAACAGCAGCATGGCGCGGTTGGAGATGGCCACCGGCCCCGTGGGGGCGGCGACGGGCTTGGCGACGGGCGACGAGGTGTTGGTCTGCGTGGTGGAGCAGCCGACAGCGGTCAGCGCCAGCGTGGCCAGCAGGAGGGGGCGGAACGGGTGCATGCGATTCATTAGAGGAAGTCCTCCGGCTCCTGATCATCAACGGTCTTCTTGGGGGCGCCGTCCTTGGACGCGGCGGCGGGCCTGGCGACCTCGGACTCGGTCTGCTGGCGAAGCGCGTTCGTCAGCGCGGACAGGTCCTCGTTGAGCGCCTCGCTCTTGGCCTGCTTCTCCGGCTCCACCTTGGTGACCGGGGGCGGGATGTCCTGCACGGCGGCCAGCAGGTCGCCACCCAGCACCAGCTCCTTGTTCTTCAGCGCGAGCTTCTCCTCCAGCACCTCCGGGTAGCGGTCCGGGGCGTAGGTGGTGCGGAGGAGCTTCAGGCTCGCCGCGGCGCAGTCGTTGAACACCCCCAGCTCGCGGCTCTTGGCCACCGCGCTGGCGAAGGCCTCCGTGGCCTTGTCCTTGAGCGGCTGCGCCTGGTTGCTGAACTCGTCGCGCAGCGCCTGCTGCGACTCTTCATCCAGGCCGCGCGGCATGGGCGCGTTCACGACGAGCTCCGCCATGTGGTCATACGCGAGGCCAATGCGCTGCAGCGCGCAGATGGCCGGCTCCGGGGCGCCCAGGGCCACGGTCTGCACGTACTTCTTCTGCACCACCTCCAGCGCGCGGCCCTTGTCGGCCAGCGAGCCCTTGAAGCGCTCGGGCGACGGCGGCACGCCCCAGTACAGCTTCAGGCGCTTGAACTCGAACCAGTCCGGCTCGATGGCCAGCAGGTTCGCCTGCGCGGCGGCGGCGAGCGCGGGCTTCTCCAGCGCGGTCTGCTGTCGGCGGGGCAGCTGGTCGAAGTACTCGTAGATGCGCTTGTTCATGCGCGACACGTCGCGCGTCTTCTTCATCTTCGTGTAGATGTCGACGATGCGGCCCTCGGCCATGAGGAACTTGCTCTGGGAGCGCATGTTGTCGCGCTCGTACTCCTCCAGCAGCTTGATGGCCTTCATGTACGCGCCCTGCTTCACGTACAGGTCCACGACGGACAGGAAGGCGGCCTCGGCGTCCTTCGACTTGGGCCACAGCTCGATGTAGTGCTCGCGGTTCTTGAGCGCGGCCTTCAGCTGGCCCAGGCCCTCGCGGTAGGTGGCCGCGTTGAACAGGGCGATCTGCGCCTTGGACTCGTCCCACTTCTGCACCACCGCGGGCTTCGAGGCGTCGCTGGAGGCCTGCTTCGCCCTGCCGCGGGCCCGGCTCTTCGCCCTGGCCCTCGCCGCCGGGGCGCCGCCCTTCTCGTTCAGGTTGCGCTCGTAGCCCTTCACGTAGAGCTCGTAGGTGCCCGCCGCCTCCTCGAAGTCACCGATGGCCTCCAGCGCCTCCGCGTTCGCGTAGATGGAGTCCGGCACGTACTTGGACCGGGGGTACTCCGCGAACAGGCGCTTGCGGACCTGGATGGCCTTGTCCAGGCTCTTCGCCTTGTAATAGTCGACGGACGCGTTGTAGAGCGCCAGGTCCGCGATCTCCGTCTGCGGGAAGTCGTGGACGAAGTTCAGGTACGCCTCGGCCGCCTTGGAGAACTCCTTCTTCTCCTCCAGCTGGCTGACCAGCTTGAACGACGACTGCTCAATCAGCTTCGCCAGGTCGTCGCGGAACTTGCCGGTGGCCAGCTTGTCGTTGGCGTAGAAGCGGCGGGCCCACTCGTTGACCTTCGCGAAGTCGCCCAGCAGGTTGTACGAGTCGAGGATGAGGTTGGCGGCGATCTCCGCGGCGCGCGTACCGTCCTCGAACTTGTACTCGGGGTAGCCGAGCGCGATCTCGCTGAAGCGCAGCACCGCTTCGTCGAAGTGGTTGTGGCGGTAGTAGATGTTCGCCGCCTTGAAGGCGATCTCCACGCGCTTGTCGCCCTTGGGGACGTACTTGAGGTAGCGCTCGCACGCGTCGAGCAGCGACTTCTTCAGCGTGGGGATGGCGATCTTCTTCTGGATGTCCGTGCCCGCGGACTCGCTCTTCGCCTCGCCGCGCGCCTCCGCCGCCTTCACGACCTCGTCGTAGGCGAGCACGGCGTTGTAGGAGGCGTTGGTCAGCCACTTGCCCGGCTTGCCCGGCTTGGGCTTGCCCTTGTCGTCCTTGGCCTCCAGCACCTTGGCGTCCTGGAGGACGACGAGCGTGTAGTTGGCGGCGGCCTTGTCGAAGTTCTGGAGGTTGTCGTTGAGGAGCTCCGCCCAGAAGAAGCGCAGGTCGTACGCCTTGGGGTTCTCCGGGAAGAGCGTGAGGTAGTCGCTGTACACGGCGTCCGCGAAGCGGAACGTCTCCTCGTTGCGCGTCTTCTTGCCCTCGTTGTGCCAGGTGACGGCGAGGTTGGAGAGCGTGCGCTCGGACAGCTCCTTCGCCTCCGCGAGCGCCTTCTTGTCCTTGTCGTCCTTGATGACGCCGGAGGACTCGACGTCCTTCATGATCTTCACGAGCCGGCGCACCTGGGCCACGGTGCGCTCCTTGTTGCCCATGCGCAGGATGCAGTCGACGATCTTGCCCTGGAAGCCAGGAGCCTCCGGCGACAGCGGCTTCTCCTTGATCAGCGAGTTGTAGGTGATGGCCGCTTCGCGGTCCTTGCCGTCGCCGTAGTACAGGTTCGCGAGCTGCTTCATCATCGCGAAGCGGTCTTCCGGATTGGTGGCGACCTTGCCGAAGTCCGCGCGGGCCTGCGTGACGTCACCCTCGCGGGCGAACGCGCGCACGTAGTCGGCGCGCGCTTCACGCACCAGCGAGCCCTTCGCCTTGGCCTTGCCGTCCTTCTCCACGGCGCCGGCGCCGGCCAGCTCCCCGTAGAGGACCACGGTCTTGTACTTGTCCTTCGCGGACGCGTACTCGCCCATGTTGAAGTAGCACCAGCCCTGCTTGTAGAGGGCGAAGGCGTAGACCTGGTTCTCCGGGTACTCGGCGGCCTTCTTGTAGGCCGCGAGCGCCTTCTCCAGCTCCGGGCGCTTGCCCTTGGAGTTGTTGAAGTAGTACTCGCCGAAGGCGAAGTACGCGTCCGGGATGTACTTGGACTGCGGGTACTTCTCCACCAGGCGCTTGAACGCGACGAGCGCCTTCTTGTCCTGGCCGTCCTCCATCAGGTACTGGCCGAGGAAGAAGAGCACTTCGTCCGTGCGCTCGAACTTCGGGTACTCCTGGACGATCTTCGTGTACTGCTCGACGGCGTACTTGCCGTTCTCCTTCACCTTCGCCATCAACTCCGCCTTCTCCGCCTTGGCCCTCTGCTGGCCCGCGGCGTCGTTGCGGTTCATGGCGACGATGAGCTCGTCGTCCTTCCGGTTGGCTTCGAAGAAGAAGAACTTCGACTCCTCCCAGTAGAGCTCGCCCAGGCGGAACAGCAGGCTGGGGGCCTCCTTCTGATCAGGAGACAGCGAGATGATCTTCTTCAGCGATTCGATCTGTTCGCGGCGCTTGGAGGCGACCTGCACCTCCACGCCCAGGCGGAACTGATCATATTGGAGCGCGGGAGCGGCTTGCTGGGCTTCCTTCGGGCGCGTGATGTCGCCAGCGAGGGACTTGTCCACGGTGGTCGTGGACTTCTTGCCCAGGTCAGCGTCGCGCAGTGCTTTCTTCTCCTGGGCCGAAGCCATGGAAGTCAGGAGAACGAGGCAAACGAGTAGCGAGCGGCGCATGGTCTTCCTAGGAGCGGGGAACCGGCGTCCACGGATGCCTGCTTGCTTGGCAAGTGTCCGGGAATCTTCGGGAATTTCCATGAGGGGACCGGTACTATGCGCGGTTTCCGCAAGGCGGGTCAACTTGGACGGACGGACGTCCGGTCCGTTGGATAGCAGGCGGGAAAACTTCAATTTCGTTGTGCCGAGAGGCCCGTTCCAGACAGCGACAGGAAGGTTGCACCGGCGGCTCCAACGGGTATGGGAGGCTTGCGGCTGTTCGCCTGGTCGCACTGCCTGGAGTGGCTGTCGGATCATGAGTCTTCTGCCGGAGAGCGCCAGCTTCGAAGAGCTGGTGCAGGACTACTTCCTCGCGGTGCGTGGCGCGGGCCTGATGTTGTCCGCGCTGGACACCGAGCTCGTCACCGCCTGGGCGCGGGAGGGCGTGCCCTTCGAGGTCGTGGCCCGCGGCATCTCGCGCTCGGCGGAGAAGGCGCTGTGGGACGCGCGGCCCGGAGAGCCGGTGCTGCGCTCGCTGCGCGCGTGCCGGCGCCAGGTGGAGACGGAGATCCGCAAGTACCGCGACCTGTCCGCGGGCCAGGGTGAGGAGGCGCGTCCCGCTCCAAGAAGCGCCCCGCGCGCTCCTGGGAAGAGGTGCGGCACGCGCGGCTGTGCGCGGCGCTGCGGGCCCTGACGGAGCGTGAGGCCGCGCTGGCGCCCCGGGTGCACCGGCTGCTGGACACGGTGCTCGCGTGCGTGCCGCGCGAGCCCGCGGCGATGGATCAACAGGAGGCGTGGGCGCTGCTGGCGCTGCTGCGCGCCCTGCCCTTCACGGAGCGACGCACGGTGTGGCGCGATGCGCGCACCGGTGAACAGCAGCTGATGACGGCCCGCGCGCGGCGCGTGGCCCGGCGCTTCCGGCTCCAGGCGGCCGTCAGACGGCGGCTGGACATGAAGGAGACCTGAGCGGTGGGGTTCCGCCCGCACGCCTGAACGGCTGACCAGTGGGCTGACGGGCGCGGGGGACGGTGTTATTGGCTGGGCACGATGGCTGCCAAGGCGAACGGCGAGGCGTGTGGGCTGTGCGGCGGGCGGACGTACCTCATCGAGCGGCGCGGAGAGCTTGCGTCGGCGCGGGTGTGTACGTGCTCGGTGGACTGCCCGGTGTGCGGTGGACGCGGGCACATCCTGGTGCAGAAGGAAGGCACCTTCAGCGCGAAGATGGGCGCCCGGACCTATGACGTCCTGGAGCCGTGCGTGTGCACGCTGCGGCGCACGCGGGTGGCGCTCTACAACGACGTGCAGATGCCGGGCGTCATGGCGCACGCGTCGTTCGACAACTACCGGCCCTTCAACGAGGCGCAGGACCGGGGCCGCGGCGTGGCGATGCACTTCGCCCACCAGTACGTGAAGGGCGCCACCAACAAGGGCTTCGTGCTGAGCGGGCCGGTGGGCACGGGCAAGACGCACCTGCTCGCGGCGACGCTCGGGCACCTGGTGCTGGAGATGGGCGTGAAGTCCCGCTACGTCGAAATCTCCCTCCTCTACGCGACCATCCGGCGCGGCTTCCAGGACGGCAAGAGCGGCGGGGAGATCATCGGGCCGCTGTCGGAGGTGGAGGTCCTCGCCATCGACGAGCTGGGCAAGGGGCGCGGCAGTCCCTTCGAGATGGAGACGCTCGATGAGCTGATCGCCCGGCGCTACAACGCGGGGCGCACGACGCTCTTCGCCACGAACTACTCGCTGGAGCCGGAGCGCAAGGGCGCCCGGAGCAGCGCGCCTTCAGGCTACCGCGCCACGGACGACGCCCGCTCCGCCATGAAGGACGCGGAGCTGCTGCGCGAGCGCGTGGGTGAGCGCATCTACAGCCGCCTCTGCGAGATGTGCACCTTCGTGGAGCTGCCGCGCGACACCCCGGACCGGCGGCGCACGCGGCAGGAGATGGACGCGCCGCCGCCCCTGGGGGGCATGCGCAACCCGGGCCGTTGATCAGCGCTTGATGGCGCGCACCAGCGAGTTGCCGGCGTCCGCGACGTAGAGCGTGCCGTCCGGCCCCACCGCGAGCCCGGCGGGCAGCACCAGTTGGGCGTCCCGGCCCGCGCCGTCATCCGCGCCGTAGCGGCCGCTGCCCGCGAGCGTGGTCAGCTTCTCCGGCTCGCCCGACGCGTTGAAGACGAGCCGGCGCACGCGGTAGTTGCCCGGGTCGGAGATGGCGAGCGAGCCGTCCGGCAGCAGCGCCAGGCCCAGGTACGGCAGCAGCTGGCCCTCCTTCGGGTCGCCGTCGCGGTAGCCGGGCGTGGAGCCCGCCATCACGGTGGTGACGCCGTCGCGCACGCGCACCACGCGCGCCATGCCGCTCTCCACGACGTAGGTGGTGCCGTCCGCGGCCTGCACCACCGCGGAGGGCCGGTAGAGCCAGTCGCCCTGGAGCGTCGTCACCGGGTTGCCGGGCGCCACCATGTCAATGCGGCGGATGACGCTGTTGTTCAGGTCCGCCACGAGCAGCGCGGTGCCGTCCGGCGTGAAGGACAGGCCCGCGGGCTGGTTGAAGGCCGCCGCCAGCGCGGGGCCGTCCTGGTAGCCCCACGAGGTGCCCGCGAACACCTCCGACCTGCCCTCCGGGGTGATGCGGCGGATGAGCGCGTTCTCCGTGTCGGACACGTAGAGGTTGCCCAGCGCGTCCGCGGCGATGCCCATGGGGCCCGCGAGGTTGGAGAGCACCGTGCGGATCTTCCCGTCCGGCGACACGCGCTTCACGCTGTTGCTCAGCGAATCCGCCACCGCCCAGCCGCCGTCCGGCAGCACGGCGACCGCGAGCGGCGCGCCCAGCTCGTCCGCCGCCACCTTGGTGTCCGAGTGGCAGCGCTTGCCGGGCTCTCCCGCCACCGTCGTCACGGACTGTGCGAACGGTCCCATCGGCGCGGAAGCGGCCGGGGGCTGGAACTTCACCAGGTCGCCCGGCAGCTTCCGGCCCAGCGCCTTGTAGAGCACGTTGGCCACGATGCGGCCCGCGCGCGGATCCGCCACGCCGCCCCCTGCCCCGGCCAGCTTCTGCACGAAGTCGATGCCGCCCGAGGAGAAGACGTACGCGTCGCCCTGCTTGCGCACCACCATGTGCGCGAAGCCGAAGCCCCCCTGGAGCGACAGCAAGGGGGACTCCGCGAGCACGTCCACGCCGGCCGGCTGGCGGCCGTTGGACACCAGCTGATCCACTTCGTAGCCGTTGGCCATCCACAGCGTGTCACCGGCCTTGAGGCCCGTGCCGCTGAAGGCCCAGTGGTCCGGGTTGGTGATGACCGTCGGGAAGGGCCACTGGTGCCAGCGGGCGGCGAACTGCACGCCCAGCAGCGCGTTCTCCGGGCGGGGCGCGGGCAGGTCGCGGAACTTCGCCGTCTTGCGCTGATCCTTGTACGGATCCTCGGGCGAGCCCTTGTAGCAGGTGACCACGCGGCGCGGACGGCCGTCGGCGGCGGGCTCCAGGCGCACCTGCCAGTAGGCGTTGTTCGAGCCCAGGTTGAGGATGGACCGCCCTTCCGACAGCGCGCGGTCCGCGAAGTCGCGCTGCTTCGAGGACCAGTACTCGTCGTGGCCGGACATCACGAACACCTTCGCGCCGCGAAGGAAGTCGTAGCTTTCGTCCATGTCCTCGTCGGTGAAGTAGCCCACGTCCAGGTCCTGGGACTCCAGCCACGTCACCAGGCTCAGGTCGTCCGTCATCAGGTGCCCGGAGCCCTGGCCCCGGTAGTAGGGCCGGTCGTAGGAGGACTGGAAGGCGCGCGAGACGCCGTGCGACTTCATCACGCCCTTCTGATCATCGTAGAGGCTGGTGCCGCCCCAGGTGTTGTAGGCCGCCCAGGTGGAGGTGGGGATGAGCACCGCGACCTCCGAGCGCGGGTTCTCGTCACGCACGAAGAAGGGCACGTAGCGCGAGGGCCGGTCGTCGCGCACGAGCTTCACCACGTACACGCCGCGCACCCAGTCCTCGCCGATGGGGATCTCCAGCGTGGGCGACCAGGAACAGGCGATGAGGCCCGTCGTTGGATCCGCGGGGCAGTCCGCCTGCCGCGTGCCCTGCACCGGACCGCCGCGCGCGACCTCGCGGGCACCGGCGCCGCCGTAGTAGCCCAGGCGGTAGACGTACCAGCTGAACTTGCGGGCTTCGGACAGGGACACCGCCACGCGCAGCGACTCGCCCTGCTTCAGGGTGGCCTTGAGGGCGTAGCCTTCAATCTCCCGGCTGTTGGCGTTCCTGTCGATGCGCCAGCCCGTGGTGCCCTTCCTCTGGTTCTCCTTGTGGACGGCGTCCGGGTCGCGCTCGGGAAGCGCGCTGCCGCCGTCGGGCAGCGTGCCCGCGTCCGGCTCCTCCTCCGGGGTGCCCGCGTCGTATTCGGGAACGACGATGCCGTCGTCCGGGCCGATGACGCCCGCGTCGTCGTTGTTCAGGGGCGGATCATCATGGCGGTCGCCAGGGGGCGGCGTGCCGGGTGCCGGGCCGGAGTCCTTGCATCCGGTCGCCCCCGTCACCAGGAGCGCCAGCACCACCCCCAGCCCCATCCAGCGACGCCCGTGTCCCATGCCCGCCCTCCAAGGTATTCAAGGGCGGAGGGTAGGCATCGACTTCACGGAGGGAAGGGCCCGGCCCTCCTTGGGAACGGAAGTTCGACAAAAGATGGCATTTTGTCCCCAGGGGCAGCCCGCAAGTCCTCGGATCAACGAAGGTCGGGCACGCGAAGGCCGTGTCAGCTACCGAGCAGTTCGCGGTGCAGCCGGGCCGTGAGGGTCTTGAGGTGGGCCTTGTCCACCAGGAGGGTCACCTGCAAAGGCGAGGTGCTCACGGCATGCACCCGGGCGGACAGGGCTTCGGCCGCGGACAGCGCCTTGCGCAACGGCACCCAGTCCGCGTTGAGGCCCACGCCCACGCAGGTGACGGTGCCCCAGCCGTCCCTCCACTCCACGCCCGCCCCGAAGCGCGTGGCCAGCTCGCGCTGGAGCGCCTCCGGGCCGTGGAGGTCCGCCAGCGGCACCGCGAGGTAGGTGCGCCCCGGCGCGCCCGGCAGCCCGTCATGGGCGAGCGTGCGGCCGCGCACGGCGCGCGCGTCCAGGAACTCCAGCAGCTCCTGGAGGGCACGCTGGCCTGGGCGACGAGCACGGCCATCTCCGTGTCCGCCGTCACGCCCTTGACGCGGCTGTCGGTGGGCACGGCGAGCTCCTGCACACTGGTGCCGGTGCCCTGGCCGTGCGCGGTGCGCGCGAGGATGGTGATGCCGCGCGCCTTGGCCCACTCCACCGCCTGGGCGTTGAGCACCCTGGCGCCGGCGCTGGCCAGCTCCTGCATCTCGTCGTAGCTCAGGGTCTCCAGCTTGCGCGCGTCCGGCACCACGCGCGGATCCGCGCTGAAGACGCCGTCCACGTCGGAGTAGATTTCACACGCCTCCGCGTCCAGCGCCGCCGCCAGCGCGACCGCGGTGGTGTCCGAGCCGCCGCGCCCCAGCGTCGTGACCTCCTTCTTGTAGGAGACCCCCTGGTAGCCCGCGACGATGACGACCTTGCCGTGCGCCAGCTCGTCCTGGATGCGGTAGGGGCGCACCTCCACGATGCGCGCCTGGGCGTGCGCGTCGTTGGTGATGATGCCGCTCTGGCTGCCGGTGAAGCTGATGGCCGGCACGCCCTGCTCCTGGAGCGCCATGGACAACAGCGCCATGGAGATGCGCTCGCCGCAGGTGAGGAGCATGTCCAGCTCACGCCGGGGCGGATCTTGGGACACGCTCTTGGCCAGCGACAGCAGGTCGTCCGTGGTGTCGCCCATGGCGCTGACGACGACGACGACCTGATAGCCCGCGTCCCGCTTCTGCTTCACGCGGAGCGCGACCTTGCCGAGCTTCTCCGCGTCAGCGACCGATGAGCCGCCGTACTTCTGCACCACGATTGGCATCCACGCCTCGCTTCCGGGGCAGTGTAGAGTTCACCCCCGCGCATGCCAATCACCGAGAAGCCCATCATCGAGGTGCGCAACCTCACCCGGCGCTATCGCGATCGCGTGGCCATCGAGGACCTGTCCTTCACCGTGGGTGAGGGGGAGCTCTTGGGCTTCCTGGGCCCGAATGGTGCCGGCAAGTCCACGACGATGAAGGTGCTCACCGGCTTCCTCCCGCCGTCCGAGGGCAGCGTGAGGGTGGCGGGCTTCGACGTGTCCACGCACCCGATGGAGGTCAAACGGCGCATCGGCTACCTGCCGGAGACGCCGCCGCTGTACCCGGAGCTGACGGTGCACGGCTACCTGGCGTTCGTCGCAGCGCTCAAGCAGGTGCCCGGCCGCGCGGTGAAGGCGGAGGTGGCGCGGGTGGCGGGGCTCACGGGCGTCGACGACGTGATGGGCCGCTTGCTCCAGAACCTGTCCAAGGGCTACCAGCAGCGCGTGGGCATCGCGCAGGCGCTGCTCGGTTCGCCGCCGGTGCTCATCCTGGACGAGCCCACGGAGGGGTTGGATCCGGTGCAGCGCGCGGACCTGCGCGCGTTGATCCGGAGCCTGGCGGGCCGGCACACGGTGCTCTTGTCCACGCACATCCTCCCGGAGGTCACGGTGACGTGCGAGAAGGTCCTCATCCTCCACCAGGGCCGCGTGGTGGCCCATGACGCCATCGACCGGCTGGCGACGTCCCATGGCCAGGCCGAGCACGCGTCGCTGGAAGAAGTCTTCATCAAGCTGACCGCCGCCTGAACAGGAACCCCAGCGCATGCGCACCGCCCTGGCCATCGCTCGCAAGGAGCTGGCCGTCGCCTTCACCACCCCGTGGGCCTACGCCGTCATCACCGCGATGGCGGCGCTCTCGTCGTTCTTCTTCGTCAGCCTGCTGGAGCAGTTCCAGCAGGTGCAGTCCCTGGCGCGAGAGCACGGCTGGAGCCGCCTGCCCCCGGACTCCATCGTCTACCGCAACCTCACCGACGGCGTGGTGGTGCAGCTGTGGGGCGTGGTGCTCGTCCTCACGCTCTGCGTCTCGCCCTTCCTGTCCATGCGGCTGTTCGCGGAGGAGAAGCGCCAGAAGACGTTCGCGCTGCTGCTCACGACGCCGGTGCGGCCGGTGGACATCGTGGTGGGCAAGTACCTGGGCGGCCTGGGGCTCATCTTCGTCACGCTGGGGCTGACGCTGGTGTTCCCGGTGCTCCTGTCGGTGGTGGGCTCGGGCCCGTCCGGCTCCGCGCTGGAGTGGCCCACGGTGCTCCTGGGCTACGGCGCGGTGCTCCTCTGGGGCGCGACCTGCATGGCGGTGGGGCTGTTCATCTCCGCGCTGACGGAGAGCCAGATGCTGGCGGCGTTCCTCACCTTCACCGTGCTGCTGCCGTGGATGCTCCTGCGCGGCGTGGCCCAGTCCACCGCGGAGCCGCTGCGCTCGTTCCTCTCCTACCTGTCCTTCGACACCCAGTTGCAGGGGATGATCCAGGGCGTGCTGGAGGCGCAGGCGCTGGTGTTCTTCGCGTCCGTCATCCTGTTCTCGCTGCTGCTAACCCACCGCGCGGTGGAAGCGCAGCGCTACGCGTGACCATGAGAACGACCCACGTCACCCGGGTGCTGGGGGCCTTCGGCCTGCTGCTGCTCCTGTCCAGCCCCTTCACGCTGTTGCTCACCTCCGGCAGCGTGGCGCTCGCGGGGGGCAAGGCGGTGCTGGGCGCGGCGATGCTCGCGGCCTACGTCGTCACGCACCGGCGGGAGCTGGCACGCCCGGGGACGCGCCGCACGGGACGGTTCCTCGCGTCCTCCGTGCTCACCACGCTGGCGGTGCTGGGCGTGCTGGTGGCGCTCAACGTCCTCGCGTTCCGGCGGAACCAGCGGTGGGACCTGACGCGGGAGCGCATCTTCTCGCTCGCGCCGCAGACGGTGGAGACGCTCGCGGGGCTGAAGGAGAAGGCCCACGCGCTGGCGCTCGTCCCGCCCACGCACCCGTCCTATGGCGAGCTGGAGGAGCTGCTCCGGCGCTACCACGAGGCGGCGCCGGAGGCGTTCGACTACGCCTTCGTGGATCCGCGCCGCGAGCCGTCCCTGGCCGCGCAGTACCAGCTCAAGGAGGGGCAGACGCTGGTCGTCATCTCGCGCGGCGAGGGCGACGCCGCGCCCCACACCACCCTGCCCCTCCCCGCCGAGCAGGAGCTGACGAACGCCCTGCTCCAGCTGGGCGCGACGGGCGCGCAGAAGGTGTACTTCGTCGAAGGGCACGGCGAGTGGCCCCTGGAGCCGCCCCCCGGTGGGGACGGCCTGTCGGAGCTCCGCCGCCAGCTGCGGCGCGAGGGCTACCGCCCCGAGCCGCTCAACCTCTTGGGCCGCGAGGAGGTGCCTCGCGACGCGGGGCTGGTGATCATCGCCGGAGCGAAGCAGGACTACACGGCGCCGGAGGTGGCGGCCCTGCGCACCTATCTGGGCGAGGGCGGACGGCTGCTGTACTTCACCGACGCGAACACGGAGGACGGGCTGGGACTGCTCCTCGCGGACTACGGCGTGCAGGTGGACGAGGGCGTGGCGGCGGACCCGCGGTTCAATTCGGGCAACCCGTTCGTCCTCGTGTCGAACTTCTACGGCGCGCACGCCATCACGCGGCCGTTGCAGGAGCGCGGGTTCAACGTGCAGCTGCCCACGGCGCGCAGCCTCACGCTCATCCGCGAGGGCTTCCTCTTGCCTGGAGTGACGGTGGAGCCCGTGCTGCTGAGTTCGCCCCATGCGTGGGTGGAGTCGCGCCCCCTGGAGGACACCACGCCGTCCAGCGGCGAGAAGATGGGGCAGCTCACGCTCGTGGCCGCCGCGTCCCGGGACACGCGCGCGGCGGAGCACAAGCGCTTCGACGAGGCGCGGCTGGTGGCGGTGGGCGAGTCGGAGCTGCTGCTGGATCCGAACTGGCGCTACGAGGCCAACCGCAACCTGGTGATGAACGCCCTGGGCTGGGCGTCCCATCAGGTGGAGAAAGTCACCCTGCGTCCCCCCGACCGTGAGACGTCCACCCTGGAGCTGAGCGAGGACCAGCTGCGGACCCTGCGCTTCGTGTCCACCGACCTCTTCCCCTTGTCCTTGCTGGGCGTGGGACTCGCGGTCTGGCTGTCGCGGAGGAACCGGTGAGGACTTCCACGGTCGTGCTGCTGGGGTTGTTGGCGGCCGGGTGTTCGCGCGACGCGGACAAGCCCACGCCGCCACCGAAGATCTTCGCGACGGAGCCCGCGGAGCCCCGACGTGGGGCGGCTCCCGAGGCGGCGCCTGTCTTCACGCACCTGACGGTGAAGGCTCGCGGTGCCACCACGGAGCTGGAGCGGACGCCGGAGGGCTGGCGGCTCGTGTCGCCCGTGGAGGCGAAGGCGGATCCGTACGCGGTGGAGGCCCTGGTGCAGCAGCTCGCCTCGGCGAAGTTCAAGGCCACCGTGAACGCCGCGCCGTCGGACGCGGACCTGAAGAAGTACGGCCTCACGTCCCCGGCGTTCACCGTGACGGCGCGGGCGTACCTGCCGGACGCGAACGGCGAGGGCGCGGAGGATCCGTCCCGCCAGCGCACCGTGACGCTGGCCGGTGGCGATGAGAACCCCTTCGACGGCTCCGTCTACGTGCGCCGCGAAGGCGACGCGACCGTGTACGCGGCCGACGGGGCCGTGCGGTACTCGCTGGACAAGGGCCCGTTCGAGCTGCGCGCCAAGGAGTTCCTGGGGCCACTGGACCTCGCGACGCTCCAGTCCATCGAGGTCACGGCGAAGGACCACGCCTACGTGCTGACGCGCGAGGCGGACGGCAAGGCGTGGCGGATGGAGAAGCCGGAGCAGACCCGCGCGAACGCCGGCCGGCTGTCGGACCTGCTCCAGGAGCTGGCGGGACAACAGGCCCTGTCCTTCCCCCAGGACACCGCCGCGACCCGGAAGGCCCTGGGCCTGGACGCGCCCGTCGTGGACGCGCGCTTCGTCCCTGCCTCCGGTGAGCCCATCCGCGTCCGGCTGGCCCAGGTGACGCGCGATGGCGCGCCCGTCGTCCATGCGCTTCGTGAACAGGGCGCCCGCGCCACGCTGGCCCAGGTGGATGCACGGGCGTTGACGACGCTGGACGTGGGCGTGCAGGAGCTGAAGGACCGGCGCGTGCTGTCCTTCCCTCGCGACGCCGTGCGGCGCCTGGAGTTCCGTCCCGGAGGCAAGGCCGCCCCCGTGGTGGTGACGCGCGGCGAGGGGAACAGCGAGGCGTGGCAGGTGGCAGGCCCCGAAGGCGGGCCCGCCCTGCGCTTCCGCGTGGTGAAGCTCCTGGGCCGGCTGGAAGCGCTGAAGGCCGCCGCGTTCGGCGAGGCGAAGGTCAAGCGCTGGGAGCGCTACGGCATCACCGACGTGTCCCGGGGCGTCGTGCTTCGCGACGCGGACGGGCGCGAGCTGGCGCGGCTGTGGCTGGGCGACGCCGTGCCGGACACGGAGGACCGGCTCTACGCGCGGGGCTCCGGGCCGGACCTGATGGAGGTGTCCATGGGCGCGGTGGCGGACCTGCCCACGCGCGCCTCGGACCTGAGGGAGGCGCCGCCCGAAGCGCTGGACGGCGGGCCCCCGCGCCCTGAGGCGCGCTACACCTCCAGCAGGGCGAAGCGCTGCTCCGGCGTGAACTTGGTGAGCAGCGGCATCGCGACGTTGAACACCGGGATGCCGCTCTTCGTCTTGCCCTCGCGCGCGCCGTGGTGCGCGTGGCCGTGGAAGACGTAGGCCGCGCCGTAGTGATCAATGGGCATCGACAGGCGGCTCGTCCCCAGGAAGGGGCGGATCTCGATGTTCTCCCCCTCCAGCGTCTCCGGGATGGGGGCGTAGTGCATGATCACGACCTTCTTGGGCGTGTCCAGGTGGCTGAGCGCCGCCTCCAGCTTGAGCGACTCCGTGACGGCCTCCTGCACGAAGGACTTCGTCTGGCCCTCGCCGAACGCCTGCAACGTGGCGTTGCCGAAGCCGCCTCCGAAGCCCTTCACCCCCGCGACGCCGAGCGTCTTCTCGAAGATGAAGTGGTCCCCGTCCAGGATGTGCACGCCGACCTTGGAGAGCTCCGTGCAGATGTCCTTCACCTGCCCGTGCTCGTAGTCGTGGTTGCCCAGCACCGCGGCGCACGGGACGCGCAAGGCCGAGAGCTCCTCGGCCAGCACCTTGCCCTCTTCCGCCATCCCGCGGTCCGTCAGGTCACCGCACAAGAGCAGCAGGTCCGCCGAGGCGTTGACCTGCTTGATGAGCTGGCGGAACCGCCCGTGCTGATCATCCCGGCAGTGCAGGTCACCGACCGCTGCCAGCCGAATCTTCGAGCTCGGATCTCGCGCCACGGGTGCCCTCCTCGGGTCTGTCCTGTTCGTCCCACGCCCTGCCGTCCCCAAAGCCCCAGTGGTGGATGTCCACGTGGTAGTTCACCTTGGACACCAGGTTGCCCCGGCACAGCTTCTCGTCCCAGCTGCCGTCGCGCACCGTCTGGAGCGTGCGGCTCATCAGCTCCGTCATCACGTAGTTGGGCACGGTGTCGCGCTCGCTGGGGTACGCGAAGCGGAACATCATCAGGTGGCTGAGCAGCACCTCCCAGTAGCGGTCGAAGCGCCGGAGGATGCGGTCCCAGTCCATCTGCCGGCCGGCCTTGAGGATGAGGTGGTTGATGTCCGCGCCGTCATAGCGCTCGCGCTCGGTGACGAAGGCCTTGGACCAGATCATCTCCTCGGCCGGCGCGATGAGGCACTCGTAGCCGAAGATGGTGGACTTCCTGGCGTGGGTGAACCACTCGTCGTCCACCGTCGCCACGCCGTTGCCGGAGGAGAAGATGAAGTCGACGAAGTAGTCGCCCTTGTAGGCCTTGTAGAGCCAGACCTCGTCCGGGCGCTCCGTGCGCCAGCCATCCTTCTCCAGCACGTCCAGGGCGCGGATGGCGTCCTGCTTGCGCGGGAACAGGTCCAGGTCCTTGGTGTCGCGGTAGATGCCGGTATAGGTGGCGTAGGCATACGCCCCGCCCACCACGAACGGCACCCCGGCCTCATGAAGCAGACCGACGGCTCTGGCGCGGGCGTTGATCTCGTCCGGCTCACGCTCCCGCTCGGCCAGCGTGGCGTCCGTACCCATCTCCCCGGGATGGTTCGGGTGTCGTTTTTCCATGGGCGAAAGGTAGGGATGGCCCATTTCAACCGTCGGGCAAGCGGGCGTGAGCGCCCGGGGAGCAGCCAGCCAGCCGCCAAGGGGCCGGTTTCGTTGAAGTTTTCCCACCCGAGCGGGCCCTTTTTCTGTTTTTCGCCTGGCCGGTGTCCATAGGGGCGAATTCCCTGCCGCACGGCCCGCACGACGGGCCCTGAAAGGACACCCGACCATGCTGCGCAAGAGCCTGCTGTGTGCCTCCCTGCTGTTCGCCGGTTGCAACGACGTCCAGGGCAACGACGCGGACACGTTCCGTGACGGCCTGCCCTCCAAGGAGATGACGCAGGTGAAGGCGCCGAAGCAGGACGGCCAGGGCCTGACGGCGGCCGGCCCCACCGCGCAGTACGGCCAGGGGCAGAAGGCGGAGTACTACCAGGCGACGGTGAACGCCACGGTGGCGGTGAACGGCGGCACGCTGTGGGTGCTCAACCTCATCGAGCAGATCGCCAAGTATCCGCCGACGACGCTGGAGGAGAACAAGGCGGTGTGGGGTCCGAGCACGGAGGCGCTGAGCCCCACGTCGTGGCGGCTGACGGTGACGAAGTCGGGGGAGGCGTCGTTCTCCTGGGTGCTGGAGGGCAAGGCGAAGACGGAGGAGGACAGCGCCTTCCGGGCGGTGCTGTCCGGCGCGCAGCAGGTGGCGGTGGACGCGGACGGCGAGCGCGTGAAGGGCTATGGCTCCGGCGAGCTGTTCATCGACTGGGACGCGGCGCACACGCTGCCGGACGCGGACGACCACGTGGGCACGGTGGAGATCCGCTACGCGCGCCCGAGCGCCACCGCGGAGGCCACGGTGGACGCGGACTTCCACCAGGTGCGTGACGACAACGACGCCAGCAAGCGCGTGGACGGGAACTACCACTACAAGGCGTCCGCGACGGCGGGCGGCGAGTTCGAGTTCGCGACGAACCAGGACATCGACAACGGCGACCCGCTGCGCGCGAAGCTGGAGCGGCTGTCCATCAAGAGCCGCTGGACGGCGACGGGGGCGGGCCGCTCGGACATCAAGGTGACGGGGGGCGACCTGCTGGGCGAGGCCACGCTGAACGAGTGCTGGGACACGAACTTCCTCAGCACCTACTTCCGCGTCAGCCTGGACCCGCGCGTGGGCTACGGCGAGGCGGAGGCGGCCTGCGGCGGGTTCACGGCCGCGGTGTACTCGTCGCTGTGAGCCGGGTCGCGGTAGGCTACAGCCGCGCGTGACCGGACCGACCCCGCTGGCCCTGAAGGTGGTGCCTCCCCGTCCCAACGAGGACCGGCGGGCCGTCCTGCGCGAGCTGTACGTGAAGTACGGCGGCAGCGTGCGTGAGCGCTGCCGCTACCTGCTGAAGGACGAGAGCCGGGCGGAGGACGCGATGCACGACGTCTTCGCCCGCGTGCTCGTGCACGGGGACTCGTTCCGGGCGGAGGCGTCACCGCTCACGTGGCTGATGAAGATCGCCACGCACCACTGCCTCAACCAGCTGCGCTCGGAAGGGGCGGCGTGGCGCAAGTGGTTCGCCAGGGACGAGGCGGCCCGCTCGGAGGGCCACGGCGGGGCGGAGGCGATGGAGACGCGCGACCTGGTGCGCAAGCTGCTGGCCCGGGTGGACGCGGAGACGCAGGCGGCGGCCATCCACTACCACGTGGACGGGATGACCCTGGAAGAGGTGGCCGCGGTGCTGGGGCGTTCGGTGCCCACGGTGAGGAAGCGGCTGGAGCAGTTCGCGGAGCTGGGTGGAGAGGAGCTGAGCGTCCGATGAGCGCGCATGAATCGAGCTGGACCTTGCGCCGCCTGCACGCCGGCGAGCTGCCCGCCCCGGAAGCCACCCGCGCCCGGGCGCATGCGGAGGCGTGCGAGGCCTGTCGCGCGACGCTCCGGTCCTTCGTGGACGCGCAGGCCGCCTTCGAGGCGGAGGTGCCCTTCGAACGCTTCGAGGCCGGCGTGGAGCGGGCCCGCGCGAGGCAGGCGAAGGAGTCCGCGCAGCCGGCGACACGCGCGCAGTGGGTCCGGCCGTTGATGGCGGTGGCGGCGTCCGTGCTGATGCTCGTGCTGGCGCGTCCGCTGCTGGAGCCCCAGGGGACGGCGGATCCGGTGCGGCCTCCCGTGGCGGGCAATCGCCTCAAGGGCGGCGCGGACGCGGAGCTGCGAATCGGTGGGGGCGTGGAGCCGCAGCGGGTGGCGAGCACGGAGGCGCCGGAAGCGCTCCAGCCCGGCGAGCGCGTGCGGCTGGGCTACACGGCGGACGCGTACCGCTACGTGGCGGCGCTGTCGGTGGATGCGCAAGGCGAAGTGACGCCGCTGTATCCGGAGTCCGGGGACAGCCTCGCGGTGGAGCCGGGCGCGGGACAGCACTGGCTGCCGGAGAGCGTGGAGTTCACCGGCGTTGGCGCGGAGCGCGTGGTGCTGGTGCTGACGGATGCGCCCGTGTCGATGGACGCGCTGAGCGACGCGGCCCGGAAGGCCTTCGACGCCGCGGGCCGCGACGTCACGCGCATGGCGCCGCTGGACGTGGCGGGGGCGCAGACGCAGTGGGTCCTCCAGAAGCCATGAGTGACGGCCTCGTGAAACAGGCGCGAGCGAGGCTTGCGCCCGTGGTGGACCGGGCACGGGACGCGCTCACGCGCATCATCCGCGTCTCGTGGGCTGTCGTGTCCGCATGGGTAGCGCCTGCCCGCGCGGGCCTCCGCACGTCAGGGCGCTTGCGCCCCTGGTTCGCCGCGCTGCGGGCCTCCGTTCCCGCCCTGGCGCTGGCCTCCACCGCCGCGCACGCGGACACGCTGCACCGCTTCGCGCTCATCGCGGGCAACGACACGGGCGGCGCGGACACGCGGCCCCTGAGCTACGCGCGCGACGATGCGCGCAAGATGCACGACCTGCTCACGCGGCTGGGCGGCGTGGCGCCGGCCGACGCGAAGCTCCTGCTGGATGACGACGCGAAGGACTTCCTCGTCGCGCTGTCGGACCTGGAGCAGCGGGCCCGCGCGGCCCAGGCTCGCGGGGAGCGCACCGCGCTGTTCGTCTACTACTCCGGCCACGCGAAGGACGGAGCGCTGCGGCTGGGCGCCTCACGGCTCGCCTTCGACGCGCTCAAGCGCCGGCTGGCCGACGCGCCGGTGGACATCCGCATCGCCATCCTCGACTCCTGCCGCTCCGGCGCGCTCACCCGCACCAAGGGCGCCCGCAGGGCCCCGGCCTTCGACGTGGAGTCCGGCGCGGCACGCGATGCCCGGGGCGTCGTCATCCTCACCTCCAGCGCCGCGGACGAGGACTCGCAGGAGTCGGACGCGCTGGGCGGCAGCTACTTCTCCCACCACCTGGCCAGCGGCCTGCTGGGCGACGCGGACCGCAGCGGCGACGGACGCGTGACGCTCTTCGAGGCGTATTCGCACGCCTACGCCCGCACCGTCGCGGACACGGCCGACAGCAGCGCGGGCCCCCAGCACCCGACGTTCAGCTACGACCTGGCGGGCAACGGCGACCTGGTCCTCACCGACCTGCGCGCGAGCGCCGAAGGCCTGGTCGTCCCCGGCAACGCCCCCGCGGGCGCCTACTACTTCGTGGATCCGGGCGGCAGCGTGGTCGCGGAGCTGGACAAGGCCGCGGACACCGAGCGCCGCGTGGCCCTGGCCCCCGGCACCTACCGCGTGAAGCGCCGCCTCAGCGACCGGCTGCGCATCGGCGAGGTGGAGGTCGCGCGCGGCCGGACCACCATCCTGCAGGAGCCGCGCTTCAAGGACGCGCCCTTCTCCGACGACCCGGTGAAGGGCGCCCTGCTGGACAAGGGCGCCTGGTGGACCTTCGGCCTCACCGGCGGCTTCCAGTCCTTCTTCGACGCACCGACGCGCGAGTCCCTCTTCCTCTCCGTGCCCCTGTTCGGCGCGGAGGCGGAGCTGCACGACTACTTCCGCCGCGACTGGGTCTGGGGCTTCGACGCGGCGGTGGGCGGCACGAACGGCGTGCTCGCGCTGCCCACGCTGGAGGGGCCGGCGTACCGCTACTCCGTGGTGAACGTGGGCACCAGCCTCACCGCGGAGTGGCCCGTGGGCCGCTTCTCCCCGTTCGTGGGCGTGCGCGTCGCGTACCTCGTCATGGGCCGCAAGTTCGACGACGGGGCGTTCCCGGATCAGCGCTTCGCCATGGTGTCGCCGGGCCTGGCGACCGGCGCGCGCCTCCAGCTCACGCGCCGGCTGAACCTCACCGCGCGCAGCCGCCTGCAGTACCTCCAATACACCGTCGACGCGCAGCGCTCCCTGGGGTTCTGGGAGCTGGCCGCGCTCCTCACGTACGAGCCATGAGGGACCCCGTGACGCGAAAGCTGGCCCTGGCCCTCCCCTGCCTCCTCGCGGTCGCGTGCGGCGGCGACTTCTCCAACGACGACCTGGAGTTCCACAACGCCCTGCCCCAGCGCGAGGACCTGGCCGCGAAGCTGCCGGACACCGCCCGCTCCGGCCAGGGCCTGGGCACGCGCGCCCAGCGGCTGAGCGCGTCGCAGGTGCTGGGCGGCACGTCGGAGCTCGCGCTCCAGGCCTACACGGCGGGCACGCGGTTCAACACCAGCGTGGACGGCCTGCTCTCCCTGCTGGAGCTGTTCCGCGACGCCCCACCCACCACGCGCGAAACCGACCGGCGCATCTGGGGCCCCTTCCCCGCCAAGGACCACCCGGGCCACGAGCTGCGCTTCGTGATGGAGCGCCAGGGCGCCTCCTTCGCGTACCTCCTCCAGTACCGCCCCAGCGGCGGCGGCGAGAGCGCGTGGTGGACCTACCTGCCCGGCACCTTCAAGGCGGACGGCGGCATCCGCAAGGGTGAGGGCACGCTCGCGCTGGACCTCGAGGAGGCCCGCGCCCACGGCTTCGAGACGGGAGACGCGACGGCCTTGGACCGGCTGGACATCGGCTACCAGACGAAGGCCCTGCCCACGCGCGTGGAGCTGCTCTTCACCGGCGCGGGGGCCGCGGTGCCCCTCACGCGCTATGCGTCGCGTCAGACGCCGGAGGGGCTGGGGGAGATGGCGTTCCGGCTGCCGGGGGTGGACCTGATTCCCGGCGGGCTCCTGGAGACGCTGGACATCCTGGCGCGCTGGACGCCGGACGGCCGGGGCGTGCTGGTGCTCAACATCCTGGAGGGGGACGCGATGGGCGCGCAGTACACGGAGTGCTGGGACGTCCGGACGCGCATCACCTTCATGCAGCGCAACTGGGACTTCCTCAACCCCACCGAGGGCGACCGGAGCAGCTGCCCGGACGTGTCCGCGCTGAACCCGTAGCCCCGAAGAGGCCGCCCGGGCTCAGGGCCGGACAGCAGCCGGGCGGACATTCCCTGGCCTTCGGGAGGTGACGTGCGGGGTGGATTCTCTATGCTGGCGGCTGTTTCCCCGCGCCCCCATGCCCAACTCCTCGCTTCTCACCGTCTTGAAGAGCCGGCGCATCTGGCTCCTGATGGCCGTCGGCTTCGCGTCCGGCCTCCCCCTGTGGCTGACCGGCGTCACGCTGTCCGCGTGGATGAAGAACGAGGGGGTGAACCTCAAGACGATTGGCGTCTTCAGCCTCGTGGCGCTGCCCTACACCTTCAAGGTGCTGTGGGCGCCGCTGATGGACCGCTACACCCTGCCCTTCCTGGGCCGCCGGCGCGGCTGGATGCTGCTCACGCAGGTGCTGCTCATGGGCGCCATCTCCGCCATGGGGCTGGTGAACCCGAAGGACGACGCCATGGCCATGGCGTGCATGGCGGTGGTGGTGACGTTCCTGTCCGCCAGCCAGGACATCGTCGCGGACGCGTGGCGCACGGACATCCTCCCGATGGAGGAGCGCGGGCTGGGCAACTCGATGTACGTCACCGGCTACCGGATGGGGATGCTCGTCGCGGGCGGGCTCTCGTTCATCCTGTCGGATCACCTGGGCTGGTCCCGGACGTACTACGTGATGGGCCTGCTCATGGGGGTGGGCGTGGTGGCGACGCTGCTGGCCCCGGAGCCCCAGAGCGTGCGGCCTCCGCGCAACCTGGCGGATGCCGTCGTGCGGCCCTTCGTGGACTACTTCCGCCGCAGGTACGCGCTGGGGGTGCTCGCGTTCCTGGTGCTCTACAAGCTGGGGGACGCCATCGCCGCCAGCATGGTGACGCCCTTCTACATCGAGTTGGGCTTCTCCAACACGGAGATTGGCGCGCTCAGCAAGACGCTGGGCATGGTGGCCACCATCGGCGGTGGCCTGCTGGGCGGCGTGCTGATGGTGAAGCTCAGCATGCGCCGCGCGCTGTTCATCTTCGGCGCCGCGCAGGGCCTCACCAACCTGGCCTTCATGGCCCTGTCGCTGGTGGGCAAGAACGACCTGATGCTCGCGGGCGCCATCGCCGTGGACAACGTCTGCACGGGCCTGGGCGTCACCGCGTTCGCGGCCTTCGTGATGTCGCTGTGCCACAAGAGCTTCAGCGCCACGCAGTACGCGCTCCTGTCCGCGCTGGGCACCATCGCCAACCGACTCATCGGCTCCGTGTCCGGCTACCTGGCCACGTGGATGGGCTGGCCCACGTTCTTCGCCTTCACCGCCGCGGCGGCCATCCCCGCGTTGGTGCTGCTGATGTTCCTGCCGGAGCAGGCCGCCCAGCCGCAGGAGGACGAGCCCCCCGCGCCGGAGGCCCTGCCTCCCGCCTCCTCCACCGCGGCCTCCGTCGCCGTGGCGCGCTGACGGCTTCCGGACACGCGTCCCCGTCCTGACTCCCCGCGCTCCCGCCCGCTACTGGACGGAAGCGCGCCAGGGCGGGTGCGGCGCCGGACAGGGGACGCGACTTCGGCTCCCCTTTGGAAAGCGCGCGCGGCTAGGGTGGCCCCGTCATGGCACACCCCAACGCTGGCAAGCCCCTTTCGCGCGACCTGCTGATCAACCCCGAGAAGCTGCGCGCGCAGTACTACGACGACACGCCCGACGCGTCCGTGGCCGAGCAGCGCGTGGCCTTCGGCACCTCCGGCCACCGGGGGAGCGCCGCGCGCCGCGGCTTCAACGAGGCTCACATCCTCGCGGTGGCCCAGGCCCTGTGCGAGTACCGCAAGCAGCAGGGCTATGACGGCCCGCTGTTCCTGGGCATGGACACGCACGCCCTCTCCGAGCCCGCCCAGCGCACCACGCTGGAGGTGCTGGCCGCCCACGGCGTGGAGGTCCGCTACACGGACGGCGCCACGCCCACGCCGGTCATCTCCCACGCCATCCTCACGTACAACCGGGGCCGCACGAGCGGGCTCGCGGACGGCATCGTCATCACCCCGTCCCACAACCCGCCGGAGGACGGCGGCATCAAGTACAACCCGCCCAACGGCGGCCCCGCCGACACGAACGTCACGTCCATCGTGGAGAAGCGCGCCAACGCGCTGATGGCCTCGGGCAACCAGGCCGTCCAGCGCGTCCCCTACGAGCGGGCGCGCGCGAGCGCCACGGTGAAGGCGTACGACTTCATCACCCCGTACGTCGCGGACCTGGCGAACGTGGTGGACCTGGAGGTCATCCGGGGCGCGAAGCTGAAGCTGGGCGCGGATCCGCTGGGCGGCTCCAACCTGGCGTACTGGGCGCCGATTGCCCAGCGGTACGGCCTGGACCTCACGGTGGTGAACCCCACCGTGGACCCCACCTTCGGCTTCATGCCCGCGGACCACGACGGGAAGATCCGCATGGACTGCTCGTCGCCGTACGCGATGGCGAACCTGGTGAAGCTCAAGGACCAGTACGCGCTCGCGTTCGGCAACGACACGGACTCCGACCGCCACGGCATCGTCACCCGCAGCCAGGGGCTGATGAACCCGAACCACTACCTGGCCGTCTGCATCAGCTACCTCTTCCGCAACCGCCCGGGCTGGAAGGCGGACGCGGCGGTGGGCAAGACGCTGGTGAGCAGCAGCCTCATCGACCGCGTGGGCAAGGACCTGGGCCGGCGCGTGGTGGAGGTGCCGGTGGGCTTCAAGTGGTTCGTGGACGGGTTGCTGGACGGCTCGCTGGGCTTCGGCGGCGAGGAGAGCGCGGGCGCGTCCTTCCTGCGCAAGGACGGCACCGTGTGGACCACCGACAAGGACGGCATCATCCTGGACCTGCTCGCGGCGGAAATCCTCGCGCGCACGGGCAAGGACCCGGGCGAGCACTACCAGGACCTGGCCAGGAAGTTCGGCGCGCCGCTGTACACGCGCATCGACCAGCCGGCCACGTCCGCGCAGAAGGCCGCGCTGAAGAAGCTGTCCCCGGAGGCGGTGAAGGCCACGTCGCTCGCGGGCGAGCCCATCCTCCAGCGCCTCACGCGCGCCCCGGGCAACAACGCGGACCTCGGCGGCCTCAAGGTGACGACGGAGAACGGCTGGTTCGCCGCGCGGCCGTCCGGCACGGAGGACGTGTACAAAATCTACGCGGAGAGCTTCCGCGACCAGGCGCACCTGGACACCATCGTCCAGGAGGCGCGCGCCATCGTCGGTGAGGCATTCGCCGCGAAGTAGGCGTGGACGGGGCGCCTCGCGCGGGCTTCCATGCCGCCGCGAGGAGCCCCACCGCCCATGGACGTCAAAACCATCCTTCAGTACGTGCTCATCCTCTGGGCGCTCTGGTACGCCTGAAGGCCGTCAGCGCCAGAGCGGCGCGTGGTCCTCGATGTACTGGCGCACCGTGCGCGTGGGGCGGCCCAGCAGGTTGGTGAGCGTGGGGTCCACCTGCTCCGCCTGGCCAAAGCGCAGCCCCACGTGGAGCAGCGTCTGGACGGCCACCTGGCCCCAGGGCATCCGCCGGCCGTGCAGGTGGCGCACGTAGCCGGCCACCGACGCGGGCTCATAGCGGATGGGGCGGCCCAGCACCTCCGACAGGATCGCCGCCACCTGTTCGAACGTCACCGCCTCAGGCCCGGTGAGGGTGAAGGCGCGGTTGAGCAGGGACATGTCCAGCAGCGCCCGCGCCACCAGGTCCCCCACGTCGCGCACATCCACGAAGGCCACCCGGCCGTGGGCCGCGGGGACGAAGAGGCGGTGGTCCTGGCGGAGGTCCTCCCGGTAGGCGTCCCCCAGGTTCTGCGCGAAGAAGGTCGGCCGCAGCAGCGTCCACCCCAGCGACGAGCGCTTCAGGTGCTCCTCCACCGCGTGGTGGGGAATCCACGAGCGCTTGTCCGCGCCGTCCACGGAGAGGAACACCACCTGCTTCACGCCCTGCGTGGCGGCCGCATCCACGAAGGCGTTGAGCGTGTCCTGCATGCTGGCGATGGCCGGAGGCCGCATCAGGAACACGCCCCGCACGCCCTCCAGCGCGGGGAGGAACGTCTCCGGCCGCCGGAAGTCCAGCGGCACCGGCATCACGTCCCCGTCCATCTCCTTGAGCAGCGACACCGTGTGCTCCGGCGACCTCACCGCCGCGCGCACCGCCACCCCTTCCGCCAGCAGCGCGCGCACCACCGCCCGCCCCACGTTGCCCGTGGGCCCCGTGACGAGCACCGGCCCACTCACCACGGCCCCCCTCTCCCACGCCGCCACCTTCCCCCCCGCCACCCGCTGGGCACGGCCAACGCCGCGGGACGCTCCTGCCCTCATTGCGGAACCTCCTCCTGCGAGCCCGCGCCCTGGAGAGCCCCGGGGCGGGGCAATCGGGACCCACCCTGGAGTCCCAGTCCCTACTCGCAAAGACAACGCGCGCTTCCGGATCCGTTGTGGCCCCGGGCCCTTGAACTCCGGAGGCTGGGAATGGAGCGTATGGCAGCCAACACCCGGAGTGCGAGTGCGTCCGCTGGCCGTCAGTCTCCAGGGCTGGAGGGAGTGCGGGGAGGCGGTGCCCGGCTGGGCGCCCGGTGGGGCTTCCGGCCCGCCATCCTTCCTTGACTGATCCGGAGGTGCTCTTTAGGTTGAGAGGCTTCCACCGGCTCCCCAGAGCCAAGAAGGATGTTCCATGGCCCGCGTTACCGTTGAAGACTGCCTTCCCTACGTGGACAACCGGTTCGCGCTGGTGCTCCTGGGCGCCAAGCGCGCGCGCCAGCTGATGGCCGGCGCCCGGCCCATCATCGAGACGTCGAAGAACAAGCCGCCCGTGCTCGCCCTGCGCGAGGTCGCCACCCAGCGCGTGAAGTTCGACCGCGACGTGCGCGAGGCGCTGTCCGGCAAGTACGTGGGCGAGGAAGCCAAGAAGTAGCCTTGACGCCCTACCCCGGCTCCTTCCCCTCCACGGGGGGAGGAGCCCCGGACGCCAGGCCCTGGGCGCGCATCCACCGCAGCGCCCGGCCGGCGACGGCCTTCTCACCCTTGTAGCCCAGCGCCGGAATCAGCCCCTCGAGCGGCATCCAGCGCACCTCGTCCACCTCCACGCGCGGCCCCGGCAGCGGCCCCAGCTCCCCCGCCTCGTAGCGGAAGAGGAAGAAGTGGACGCGCTTGAAGATGCGCTGCCCCCGGAACTGGTAGACGTAGCGGATCTCCCCCAGGGGCGCGAGCAGCGCCACCGAGGAGAGCCCCGTCTCCTCCCGCACCTCGCGCCGCGCGGTCTGCTCCGGCGACTCGCCCGGGTCCACGTGCCCCTTGGGCAGCGCCCACAGCTGGCGCCCGTGCGGACGGATGACCGCGACCTCCCAGGCACCGTCCTGGAAGCGGATGACGATGCCTCCTGAGGACGCCTCGCGCGGCATGGCCCCCACCCTACCCGAAGCAGCGGGCGGCCGGGACCCTCAACCGCCGTGCGCGAAGTGGCGCAGCTTGGCCTCCGCGCCCAGCCGGTACGCATAACGCAGGTCGCCGAGGAGCCGGTCCAACCGCCGGTCCAGGACGTGCGGCATGAGCCGTGTGCAGAAGCGCCGGGACAGCCGGTTCGCCTCCTCGTAGCGCCAGCGCTCCTCCCCGGACAAGAGCGGCTGGTACGCGACCCGGTCGAAGAGGCGCGTCAGCAGCTCCCGCGCCCACCCGGCCACGCCCTCTCCCCAGCGGTGCAGCAGGCAGACCACGAACTTGTCCACCTCCGCCTGGGCCTCCAGCTCCAGGAGCGACACCGTGCGCTCGTGGTGCGCCGTGTGCGCGACGTAGAGGAAGTGGCTGACGCCTTCGGTCACCTGGCAGTAGCCGTCCAGGTCGCCCTCCAGCACGGAGGCGAGGGGGCTGCCCGCGTAGCGCCCCATGCGCTCGCGCAAGGAAGGGTCCAGGTAGAGCGCAACCTCCAGGTCGCCCCGGGCCTCCAGCACCAGGAGCTCCTCCGGCGCGCGCCCGGTGCCGCCCAGCAGCGCGGCGACCTCCGCGTCCACCACCACGAAGGCCTCCGCGCGGGCCTCGCACCGGAAGCCGTAGATGGCCTCCAGGTGGGCCTGGAGCCTCCCCACGAGCGGGAAGTCCGCGGCGTCAGTTGGCAAGCGACCCCTTGCGCGGGACCCAACCCGCATCCACCAGCACGCGCTCCAGCCGGTCGCTGCCCGTGCGCGACCAGGACTCGTAGACGCGCAGCGCGCCCTCCGGCCCCGCGCTCATCAGCCCCCGCGCGCTGATCTCCTCCAGCACCTCCACGAGCGAGCGGAACTTGTCGCACAGCTCGCGGTACACGCCGGTGAAGCCGCCCGGAGGCACCAGCTCCGCCACCTGTCCGTAGGCCGCGCCGCCCATCTGGATGTAGTAGTCGGGCCCCACCATCCCCTGCTGCAGCGCGCCGGAGAAGAAGCCGACCTTGTAGAGCGACACGTCGCCCAGCCGCCGCAGCGTGCGGATGCGCTCCTCGCGCTCCTGCTGCAGCGCGCGGTGGTACAGCTCCGCCAGGGGTTCGTGGTCCCGCCGGCCCTCCGCGTCACGGCTGAACAGCTTGTCCGTGGCCGCGAACTCCGCCAGCAGGTTCACCAGATAGAACTCGGTGGACTCGCCCAGCGCCACCCGCTGCCGGGCCGCGACCTCCAAGAGGAGTTCCCGGAAGAACTCCTTCAGCGAGGAAGAGGACGTCACCAGTCCGCTCATCGAGCACACCTCCCGGATGAAGCCTGGAAGGCCACCGGGCCGGCGCCCGGACCCACCAGGACACGCTCCGTACAAGCGTAGCCACGCGGCCCCGGGCAGGCAAAGGCGGCCCAAGTCTTATCAGGTACTTACGCTGGCACTCAGGGGCGCCGAGTGCCAACGGCACGACACCCGGGACGGCCTTGCGGGCAGGCGCGCCCGGCGGGAATGTTTTCGAGAAAAGCCCAATCAGGACGGGTATTTAGAGGCATCCGGACAGATGTCCCGACGTCGCTTGACGAGGTGAAGTCCCTGGTTATTATCCGCCGCGCCTGGGCGTTAGCACTCAGCAGGTGCGAGTGCCAAAGCCAGGGCCCACAGGCTCTTTTTCAACAACCCCTGCGGCGTCCCGGTCCGGACCTTCCGTCCGCCTCCGGCAGCCGCGATTCACAGGAGCAAGCCATGAAGATTCGTCCCCTGCAGGATCGGCTCATCATCAAGCGCGTCGCCGAGGAGAACAAGACCAAGGGTGGCCTCTTCATCCCCGACACGGCGAAGGAGAAGCCGCTCGAGGGCAAGGTCATCGCCGTCGGCAACGGCAAGGTGCTGGAGGACGGCAAGGTGCGCGCCATGGACATCAAGGCCGGCGACACCATCCTCTTCAGCAAGTACGCGGGCACGGAGATCAAGCTGGACGGCGAGGATCACCTGATCCTCCGCGAAGAGGACGTGCTGGGCATCATCGAGAAGTGAAGCCCGCCGTTCGTCTTTCCACTCCCAACCTCTAGAGGATTCAGACCATGGCGAAGGACATCATTTTCGAAGTGCGCGCGCGTGACGCCATCCTGCGCGGCGTGAACATCCTGGCCGACGCGGTCAAGGTGACCCTGGGGCCCAAGGGCCGCAACGTCGTCATCGAGAAGAGCTTCGGCTCCCCCACCATCACGAAGGACGGCGTGACGGTGGCGAAGGAAATCGAGCTGGAGAACAAGTTCGAGAACATGGGCGCCCAGATGGTCAAGGAGGTCGCCTCCAAGACCTCCGACGTCGCCGGTGACGGCACCACCACGGCCACCGTGCTGGCGCAGGCCATCTTCCGCGAGGGCGCGAAGCTGGTCGCCGCGGGCCACAACCCGATGGACATCAAGCGCGGCATCGACAAGGCCGTCACGGCCATCATCGCCGAGCTGAAGACGCTGGCGAAGCCGACCAAGGGCAACAAGGAGATCGCCCAGGTTGGCACCATCTCCGCGAACGGCGACACCACCATCGGCCAGATCATCGCGGACGCGATGGAGAAGGTCGGCAAGGAGGGCGTCATCACGGTGGAAGAGGCCAAGGGCCTGGACACCACCCTGGACGTCGTCGAGGGCATGCAGTTCGACCGCGGCTACCTGTCCCCGTACTTCGTGACGGATCCGGAGCGCATGGAGGTCGTGCTGAACGACCCCTCATCCTCATCCACGAGAAGAAGATCTCGTCGATGAAGGACCTGCTCCCCATCCTGGAGCAGGTGGCGCGCGCCGGGAAGCCCCTGCTGATCATCGCCGAGGAGGTCGAGGGCGAGGCCCTGGCCACCCTGGTGGTGAACAAGATCCGCGGCGTGCTGAACGTGGCGGCGGTGAAGGCGCCGGGCTTCGGCGACCGCCGCAAGGCCATGCTGGAGGACATCGCGACCCTCACCGGCGGCCGGATGATCGCCGAGGACCTGGGCATCAAGCTGGACACGCTGACGCTCCAGGACCTGGGCCGCGCCAAGCGCATCACCATCGACAAGGACAACACCACCATCGTCGACGGCTCCGGTGCGCAGACGGAGATCGAGGCGCGCGTGAAGCAGATCCGCGCCCAGGTGGAGGAGACCTCCAGCGACTACGACCGTGAGAAGCTCCAGGAGCGCCTCGCGAAGCTCGTGGGCGGCGTGGCCGTCATCAACGTGGGCGCCGCGACCGAGACGGAGATGAAGGAGAAGAAGGCCCGCGTGGAGGACGCGCTCAACGCGACCCGCGCGGCCGTGGAAGAGGGCGTGGTGCCCGGCGGTGGCGTGGCGTACATCCGCTGCCTCAAGGCCCTGGACACCCTGAAGGTCGCCGACGGTGAGAAGTCCGGCGTGGACATCATCCGTCGCTCCGTCGAGGAGCCGCTGCGTCAGATCGTCGGCAACGGCGGCCTGGAGGGCAGCGTGGTGGTGAACAAGGTGAAGGAGGGCACGGGCTCCTTCGGCTTCAACGCCGCCACGGGCGTCTACGAGGACCTGCTGGCCGCGGGCGTCATCGACCCGGCCAAGGTGAGCCGCACCGCGCTGCAGAACGCCGCGTCGGTCGCCTCGCTGATGCTCACCACGGAGGCCATGGTCGCCGAGCGCCCGAAGGCGGACGACGACAAGGGCGCCGCCGGCGGTGGCATGGGCGGCATGGGTGGCATGGGCGGTATGGGCGGCATGGGCATGTAGTCGCCCCACCCTTCCCCGCGTCGTTGACGCATCAGGGACGGGACTTGACGGCCTCCGGCACCCACATGGGCTGCCGGGGGCCGTTGTGTTTCAAGGGGCCAGGCACGCGACAAGGCCCGTGGTCACGCGTGCAACGGACCCTTAGGTTTGGCATCAAGAGAGCCAGGAGGAAATCCATGAAGCCCGTGAAGATCTACACGACGACCTACTGTGGCTTTTGCGTGCGCGCGAAGGACCTGCTCAAGCGCAAGGGTGTGGCCTATGAAGAGGTGGACGTCACCGGGGACGACGACGCCCGCGCGAAGCTGGTGGAGATGAGCGGTGGCCAGCGCACCGTGCCGCAGATCTTCATCGGCGACACGCACGTGGGCGGCTATTCCGACATGGCCGCGCTCGACCGCGAGGGCAAGCTGGACCCGATGCTCCACGCGTAAGCAGCCAGGCGGCCGGGCCCCGGGTCCGGACGCCACCCGTGCCCACCGTGCCTAGCTTCACCGTCAAGGCATTCACCCCTTTTCACGGGAGGAACACCATGGCGGGCGGACAGGCAACGACGGGGACCCGGGATGAGCACCACGACCTCATCAGCACGCTCTACCACCTGCTCAAGGGCGCGTCGGTGAGCGAGCAGTACCTGCGCGACGCGGAGGCCGCGGGGGACCAGGAGCTGGCGCAGCTCTTCCGCGACTGGCAGGACGAGCAGCGCAACCTGGCCGAGCGCGCCAAGAACCTCCTGGGCGCGCGCATGGTGAACGCGCAGGCCGGCACGGGCCGCGCGGCCGCGCCGGAGTCCAGGGGCACCCGGCGCAAGGCGAACGCCAACGCGGAGGTGCCGACGCGCGAGGTGCAGGGCCCCACCAACGCGACCGTGCGCTCCGGCGGCGGCGCGGGCGACGACGCGGTGGACGAGCAGTCCAAGGAGTCCTTCCCCGCGAGCGACGCCCCCTCGAAGTACTGACGCGTGAAGGCGCACGGGAGGCAGGCCCGACGTCCCCGGTAGGGGAGCGGACGGGCCCCTTCTGTCTTCACCTTCAACGGACGTTTCCGAGTCCACTTGTTCCGCTTGCCCCTTGCGTGCCGTCCCCCCTAAAGAGGCGGGATTCAGGGCGAGGCGGGGTCTTTTTGCCCCCCGCGCCCCGTAGCGACCAGGGGTCCGTGACCATGATTGACAGACCGGATGTCACCGAAACCGTCCAGGCGGAGCGCGAAGCCCAGGCTACCCGCGTCCCCCTTCACGAGTGGACGGTGGAGGTGGTGGGCGGTCCGGACAAGGGCAAGAAGGTCACCACGCGGGACGCGCTGGTGCGCGTGGGTTCCGACGCCGCAGGGGACCTGGTCTTGAGCGACCCGACGGTGAGCCGCCGTCACCTGGAGGTGGAGCGGCTGCCGCAGGGGCTGCTGCTGCGCGACACCGGCAGCCGCAACGGCACCTTCCTGGACGGCCGGCGCATCCTCCAGGCCTTCGTCAGCAGCGGCGACAAGGTGGAGCTGGGCAAGACGAAGCTGGCGGTGAAGGTGGCCGCCCGCGCGACGGAGGTGGAGGTCGCCGGCACGGAGTCCTTCGGGCAGCTCGTGGGCAGCTCGGAGAAGATGCGCTGGGTCTTCACGGAGCTGCGCCGCATCGCGCGCGAGGACATGAACCTGCTCGTCGAGGGTGAGACGGGCACGGGCAAGGAGCTGGCCGCGCGCGCGGTGCACCAGCACTCGCTGCGCCGCCACGGCGCCTTCAAGGTCGTGGACTGCAACCTCATCTCCGAGGAGAAGGCGGAGCGCGAGCTGTTCGGGGGCTTGCGCGCCGGGGAGAACGAGGACAAGGCCGCGCGCGGCATCTTCGAGGCGGCGCGCGGCGGCACCCTCTTCCTGGACGAGGTGGGCGAGCTGCCCCTGTCCGTGCAGGGCAAGCTGCTGCGCGTGCTGGAGACGCGCGAGGTGCCGTCGCTGGACGGCAGCCGGTGGCGGTGGACGTGCGCGTCATCGCCTCCACGCACCGCAACCTGGAGGAGGACGTGCGCCAGGGCCGCTTCCGCGCGGACCTCTACTTCCGGCTCGCGGTGGCGCGCGTGCGGCTGCCGCCCCTGCGCACCCGCCGCGACGACATCCCCACGCTGTCGCAGGCCCTGTCGCGCGGCATGAAGGCCGCGCTGGAATTGACGCCGCAGACGCTGGCCCTCTTCGAGGGCTACGACTGGCCGGGCAACGTGCGCGAGCTGCGCAACGTGCTGGAGCGCGGCGCGCTGATGCAGGAGACGGGCAACACCAGCTGGCTGGACTTCCTGGCGCACGCGCCCAAGCGGGCCGAGGGCACGGAGCCGGCCACCAACGTGACGGCCATCGTCACCGGCATGCCGTACCACGAAGCAAAGGACCGGGTGCTCGCGGACTTCGAGCGGCTGTACTTCGCCGAAATCATGCGCGAGGTGGCCTTCGACATGAAGGCCGCGGAGCAGCGCACCGGCCTGTCCATGCAGAGCCTCTACCGCCTGTTGAAGAAGAACGGGCTCCGCCTCAAGGACCTCAAGAACGCCGAGGGCCTGGAGAAGTGAGCGCCCGAGCGCAGTCCCAACCACCCCAACCGGGAGAAAGCCTCACCATGCTGAGACGTCTCGCCGTCGCCTCCGTCATCCTCACCGCCGCCTGTGCCGGACAGCAGAAGACCGAAGCCCCCGCCGAGGGGCAGAAGCAGATGACCAAGGAAGAGCGGCTGCGCATCACCAACCAGCCCCCGTTCGACCTGGCGACCTGCTTCCCGCGTGAGCAGGCCCTGCCCTCGCCCGCCAACGAGGGCGTCCTCGTGGGCGCGCTCCTGAGCGTCCGTCCGGACGTGCTGGAGTGCCTGGTGGACCCGGCCCACCGCGGCCCGGCGGCCAGCACCAAGGTGACGGTGAAGACGACCGTCAACGCCCAGGGCACCGCGCACGCCATCTCCGGGGACAACCTCACCCCGGCGGGCACCGCCTGCATCCAGCAGGTGCTGGACACGCACGTGAAGCCCACGGCGCTGGCGGCGGACGCCAAGCCGGTGGAGGCCACGTACGAGTACGACCACGCCACCGCCAACAACCCCTCCGTCACCATGGGCATCAACGAGGGCTCGGACTTCTCCGGCGCGGTGCGCCTGGCGGAGAAGAGCTGGTGTGACTGCTTCGCCGCCTACAACGCGTCCACGCCGCCGGTGCTGACCTCCGACATCCACATCGTGAAGGGCCAGCCGAACCCGACGGAGGTCGTCTTCAAGCCCTCCGGCAGCACCGAGGGTGACCAGCTCGCGTCCTGCCTCCAGGCGAAGGTGGCGAAGATGCCCGCGACGACGACGGGCGAGCTGAAGTTCCCCTTCCGCTTCGTGTTCTTCAACTCGCAGGCCCCGGTGGAGGCCTCCGCGGACATGCCGCCGGAGCTGCGCTTCTTCCAGCTGGAGCTGGCGCGCACCCAGACGGCCGCCGCGTCCGCCATCGCCTTCGGCGCGCGCACCAACGCGGCGGACACGTATGACGCCGTCGTGCAGAAGTACACCAAGACGAAGGACTACAAGCTCTTCGACGAGCTGTCCTCCAAGTGCCAGTCGCTGGTGGACTCCGCCACCAAGTGGGTGGACGCGCTCAAGGCGCAGGAGACGGTGGACCAGACGACGCTGAAGCTGGTGCAGGAGCTCAAGGCCCAGAAGGAAGACTGGGCCCCGGTGGAGGCCGCCAGCCAGGAGGCCCTGGCCAACACCCAGAAGGACCTCTCCGCCGCCCAGCAGCGTCTGGCCGCGGACCAGGGCGCCTGCCCGAAGAAGAGCTACGCCCCGTCGAAGAAGAAGTAGTCCTTCGCGGCACGCGGCACCTGAAATGACAACGGGCGCTCCGGAGGACATCCCGGGGCGCCCGTCGTCCTTGGGGGCTTCGCGCCTTACGACGCGGCGGGCACCTTGTCGTCGTTGTGCGCGGAGGCCTCGCGCATCTTCACGCTGACGAGCTTGGAGATGCCGGGCTCCTCCATGGTGACGCCGTAGAGCGTGTCGGCGATCTCCATGGTGCGCTTGTTGTGGGTGATGAGGATGAACTGCGACTGGCCGCTCATCTCCTTCACCATGTCGTTGTAGCGGCCCACGTTGCCCTCATCCAGCGGGGCGTCGACCTCGTCCAGGAGGCAGAAGGGGGTGGGCTTGATGAGGAAGATGCCGAAGATGAGCGCCACGGCGGTGAGGGCCTTCTCGCCGCCGGAGAGCAGGTTGACGCTCTGGAGCTTCTTGCCCGGGGGCTGGGCCACGATTTCCACGCCCGGCTCTCCGTTGGGCCCCTCCTGCGTCAGGATGAGGCTGGCGCGGCCACCGCCGAACAGGCGCGGGAAGATGGCCTGGAACTTGTCGTTCACCACGTCGAAGGTCTGCTTGAAGCGCTCGCGGCTGGTCGCGTCGATGCGGACGATGGCTTCCTTCAGCTGGCTGATGGACGCCTGGAGGTCCTGGCGCTGGGTGGAGAGGAATTCGAAGCGCTTGGACAGCTCCGCGTGCTCGTCGATGGCGGTGAGGTTGATCTCCCCCATCTTCTCCACCTGCGCGCGCAGGTCCTTGAGCTCGCTCTCCACCTCCGGCGAGAGCGGCGCCAGCAGGTGGTAGTTGTGCAGCTCCGTGGCCAGCTCCAGCTGGTAGCGCTCGCGGATGCCGGCGGCCAGGTGCTCCAGCTCCAGGCCAATCTCCTTCTCGCGCAGCGTGATTTGGGACAGGCCCTGCATGAGCTCGTCCAGCCGGCCGCGCAGCTCGCGGAAGGCGGTGTCCTGCTCGCGCACCTCCGTGGTGGCCGTGGTGTGCGCGGTGCGGCGGGCCTCCAGGGCCTCCGCGGCCACGCGGTGCTCCTCCGCGCGCTGGTCCTTGGTGGACTCCAGCTCCGCGAGCCGGCCCTGCAGCACCTCCACCTTGGCGCGGCCCTCCGTCACCGTGGCCTGCAGGCGGCTGACGCGCGCCTCCATGTCCCGGCGCTGCGCCACCAGGCTCTCCAGCTCCTTGCGCGCGGACTCGCCGCGCTCGCTGCCGGCGGCCACCTTCACGCGCAGGCCCATCAGGTCCGAGGACGCGCTGTCCGCGCGCTGGCGCAGCCCCTCCAGCTCCCCGGCGTACTGGCGCACGCGCTCCTCGCGCGCCTCGCGGTCCGCCTGGCCGTGGGCCACCTCGCCGCGGCTGGACTCCTCCTCGTTGGCGAGCGCGGTGTGGCTCCGCGACAGCTGCCCCTCCTCGCCCTCCAGCGAGCGCAGCCGCTCGCGCACCCGGGCCAGGTCCTCGCTCGCCTTGTGGAGGTCCTTCTCCTGGCTGGCCAGGTTGACCTCCTCCGCGTGCTGCTCCTTGCCCAGGCCCTTGAGGACGGCCTCCGCCTGCCCCATCTGCTTCTGGAGCGTGTAGTGGCGGGTCAGGATTTCGTTGTAGCGCTCCTCCACCCGGGCCACTTCGGCCGCCAGCTCCGCGATTTCGCGCTTCTTCTGGAGCGCGCCCACCGCCGCGCCCTCGCGCTCGCCGCCGGTGATGGAGCCGTCGGTGCGGAAGACCTCGCCCTCCAGCGTGACGAGCGTGCACGGCGCGGGGGTGCTCTCCGCGTACTCGCGCGCGGCCGGCAGGTCCTGGACGATGACCACGTCACCCAAGAGCAGCTTGAGCACCGGCTCCAGCGCGGGCTCGCAGGACACTTCCTTCAGCGCGTGCGCCAGGACGCCCGGGCGCGTGAGGTCCGGCTCCACGAAGGCCCGGGCCTGCTCGCCGGAAGGCACCGGCAGGAAGGTGCCGCGCCCTTCGGCGTGGCCCTTCAAGTACTCCACCAGCTCCACGCCCTTCTCGCGGCTGTCCACGATGACGTGCTGGAGCCGCTCGCCCAGGGCGGCCTCCACCGCGCGCTCGAAGCGCGGCGAGTTCACCGTGAGCACGTCCGCCACCAGGCCGAAGATGCCCTGCTCGCGGGCGGCCTCCGCCGCGCGCACCATGACGGCGCGCACGCCCCGGTCGAAGCCGTCGTAGTTCTTCTGGATGTCCTCCAGGGACGACAGGCGGCTGCGCTTGTCGCTCAGCTCCTCGCGCAGCGCGATGACCTGGACCTCGTTCTCCGTGAAGGCCTCGCGCGTGCGGGTGAGCGCCTCCTCCTCCTGGCCCCGGCGCTCGGCGAGTTCAGAGGCCAGGTGGCGCGTGTCCTCCACGTGCTTCGCCGCCTGGGTGCGGACGGAGTCCAGCTCCTGCTCCTGCGCGCGCAGGGCCTCCAGCTCCCCGGCCAGCTTCGCGCGGCGGGCCTCCAGGTCCGTGCGCTGGCGCGCGAGGTTGACCAGGTTGCTCTCGTGGTTGGCCAAGCGCGTGGCCACGGCGACCAACCCCGCCCGCTCCTGCTCCAGGCGCAGGGAGATTTCGGTCTGGAGCACGGAGACGCGGCGCTGCTCCTCCAGGGCCACCTGCATGGCCACTTCGTCTTCCTTGTACGACCCGGCGATGCCCGACAGCTCCGCCTCGCGGGCCGTCATGGTCTGCACCACCTCCGCCTGCCGCGCGAGCAGCGCGTCCAGCTCCGCCTGCGCGGACGCCACGCGCGTGCCGGTCTCCTCGAAGTCGCGGCGGCCGTACGCCAGCTCCTGCGCCTCGCGCTGCAGGGCGCTCTCCAGCGCGTGCACCTCGCCGGCGTACTGCTGGAGGGCCGCTCCTTCCGCGTCCAGCTCCGCGCGGCGCCGGGTGATGACCTCCTCCAGCTCCTTCACCCGGTCCAGGCCCTCGCGCTCCTCGCCGCCCAGGTTCTCCAGGCGCGACTGGAGCACGCGCTTCTCCGCCATCAGCTCCAGCGCGCGGTGGCTGGTGGAGTGCAGGTCAATCTCCCGCATGCGCGCCTTGAGCTTGCGGTACTTCTCCGCCTTCTTCGCCTGGCGCGACAGCGTGTCGAGCCGCTTCTCCAGCTCGCCCGTGATGTCGTTGACGCGCAGGAGGTTGGCCTCGGTGGCCTCCATCTTGCGCTCGGCGGCCTTGCGGCGGGCCTTGTACTTGGTGACGCCCGCGGCCTCTTCCAAGAGGTGCCGGCGGTCCTCCGGCTTGCTGGAGACGATGAGGCCCACGCGGCCCTGCTCGATGATGGAGTAGGCCTTGGTGCCCACGCCCGTGCCGAGGAACAGCTCGGTGATGTCCAGCAGGCGGCAGACGGTCTTGTTGATGAGGTACTCGGAGTCGCCGTTGCGGAACAACCGGCGCGTCACCGTAATCTCACTGAAGCCCTGGTACTGCGGCGCCAGCGTGTCCGTGTCGTCCACGAGGAAGGTGAGCGACACCTCCGCCATGGACAGGGGCGGCTTGTTCTCCGAGCCGTTGAAGATGACGTCTTCCATGCCGCGGCCGCGCAGGTTCTTCGCGCTCTGCTCGCCCATCACCCAGCGGATGGCGTCCACGACGTTGGATTTGCCACACCCGTTGGGGCCGACGACGCCCGTGACGCCCTCGTCGAAGGAGAAGACGCTCCGCTCCATGAACGACTTGAAGCCGGTGATGTCCAGGCGCTTGATTCGCATGCCAGCGGTTCTCCCCAAGGCCGTCGGTGTGACGGGGTGAAAACGCGCGCGAGGCCGGAAAATCGGCTCCGCAGCGTTCGGCAGGAGTACCAACGCACCCCACCGGGGATCAAGCGTGACCATGCCACGCATGACCCTATGTCCAGTGCTACAGGCCGGTTCGTCGGTGGGCTCGCACCACCCTTGCAAAGCAGCCGACCCACCCTACCTTCCACTTGATCTTTCTGGAGGCGTCCTACGTTTCAGCCCTTGCTTGCTCTGTCGCTCCTCGTGGGCGCGTCCCCGACGTCTCAGGTAGCACCCCGGTCTGACATGGTGGCGGCGGTGGCGCCGGCCCCCTGTCCGAACCCCTGGTTCCCCATGGAGGACGGCCTGACGCTGACGTACCGGGCGGGCCGCTCCTCGGAGCTGGTGCTGGCGACGAAGGACGTCGCCCCGGCCCCGGACGGGACGGTGAAGGCCACGCTGGCGGTGAGCCTCAAGGGCCGCAGCGGCCAGACGGACCTCACCTGCGACGCCCAGGGCGTGCGCACGGGCCTGGGCGGCCTGGAGGGCACGCTCCTGTCCGCGTCCGGCATGGACGTGCAGGTGGTGAACGCGGAGGGCGCGGCCGTGCCGGCGCCGTCCGTGATGGTGCCGGGCGGCAGCTGGAAGAACAGCCTGTCGGTGAAGCTCCAGCCCCCGGCGAGGAAGGGCGGCCTGCGCCCCATCATCGCCACGACCTTCGACAAGGAGGCCACGGTGGTGGGCGAGGAGGAGGTCACCGTGGCGGCGGGCACCTTCAAGGCGCTGAAGATCAAGAACATCACCACGGCCCGCGCCAGCCGCCCCGGCTCGGAGGGCCGCTCCATGGAGAGCTTCATGTGGTTCGCGCCGGACGTGGGCATCCTGAAGCTGACCACGGACGGCGAAACCCACCTGGAGCTGCTCAAGGTGGAGCGGCGCAACGCCAAGGTGAAGCCGGCCTCCATCCAGGGCGGGGCGAAGAAGAAGGCCGTGAAGCCCACCAAGGGCTAGGCCTTCACCCCGTCTCGCCGGACGACGCGGGCGGCTCCGTGGAGCGGCCTCCGTCCTTGGGCACCGCGGTGGGGCGCGACTGCGGCTCCACCGTCACGCGCACCACGCGGGGGCCGTCCACCTCCTCCACGAGGATACGCCACATGTCGAGCTTGAGGCTGTCGCCCGTCTCCGGCACCCGGCCCAGCTTCGTCATCAGGTAGCCGGCGATGGTGGTGACCTCGCCCTTCTCGTCGTCGCTCAGGTCGAAGTTCACGTCCAGCTGGGCCTCCAGGTCGTCCAGCTGCGCGGTGCCGGGCAACTCGAAGCGGCCGCCCGGGAGCGCACGGACCTCCTCCACGCGCCGGCCCAGCTCCGCCACGTCGCCCACCACCTCCGCCACCACGTCCGCGATGGTGACAAGCCCCGACGTGCCACCGTGCTCGTCCACCACCAGGGCGATCTGCCGGCGGCGGCGGCGGAACTCCGCCAGGAGCTGCTCCAGCGTCGCGTTCTCCGGGATGAAGAGCACCGGCCGCTGCACCTGGGACAGGCTGCGCAATTCGCCGCGCGACAAGAGGAAGAACAGGTCCTTCACGTTGACCACGCCCTCGACCTCGTCGAGGTTGCCCCGGCACACCGGCAGCCACGTGTGCCCGGACGCCCGCGCGTCGATGACGTTCCTGTCCACCGGCTCCTCCACGTCCAGGTAGCGCATCTGGTTGCGCGGCACCATCACCTGCCGCGCCGTCTTCTGCGCCATCTCCAGCGCGCGCTCCAGGAGCTCCGCGCGCGCCGTGGTGATGGCGCCCGCCTGCGCGGAGCTGTGCAGGATGACGCGCAGCTCCTCCTCGTTGGTGGCCTCGTGCGACTCGCTGGCGGAGTGCAGGCCGAAGGCCTTGAGCACCAGCCCCGCCAGCCAGTTGAGCAGCCGGATGGCCGGGTAGAAGAGGACGTAGAACGCGCGCATGGGCAGCGCCACCGCGAGCGTCGTCTGCTCCGCGCGCTGGATGGCGACGCTCTTGGGCGCCAGCTCCCCCATCACGATGTGCAGGAACGTGATGATGCTGAAGCCGATGATGCCCGCCGCCGTGGAGCCGTACTTCGCCGCCATCGCCTCCGGCAGCACCTTCTCCATCACCGGGTGCAGCAGGTGTTCGAACGCGGGCTCACCCAGCCAGCCCAGGCCCAGCGACGCGAGCGTGATGCCGAACTGGGTGGCGGACAGGTACGCGTCCAGCTCGCCCACCATCTTCAGGGCCATGCCCGCGCCCGGCGTGCCCTCGTCCACCAGGGACTGCAGGCGCGTGGCGCGGATCTTCACGATGGCGAACTCCGTCGCCACGAAGAAGCCGTTCGCGACGACCAGCAGCAGCGCCAGCCCCAGGAAAACCCATTCCATTGTGTGATTCCCTCAGAAGAGGGCTTCGAAGTCCGGATCGCCCTTGAGCACGTCGAACATGGGGTCCGCGGACAGCCACCCCAGGACCTTCTGCCGGTCCGCCGCCAGCGCCTTCTGCAGGTCCTGGACGGCGTCCTTCGGACGGCCCCACAGCGCGTACAGCGCCGCCAGGTTGTAGTTGAGCAGCAGGTCGTCCGGGTTGAGCGCCCGGGCGCGCTCGTAGGCGCGCTCCGCTTCCGCGTAGAAGCCCTTCTGCGCGTAGCAGATGCCCAGGTCCAGCTGCGCCTCGAAGTTGTCCGGCTCCAGCCGCACCACTTCCTTCAGCTGGGTGATGGACGAGCGGTAGTCGCCCTCGTCCATCATCAGCGCCGCCAGCTCATGCCGGGGGAAGGCGTCCTGCGGATCCAGCTCGATGGCGGAGTGCAGCTCGCGCATCGCCTCCTCCACCCGCCCCTGGTCCGCGTAGGTGAGGCCCAGGTTGAGGTGGGCGTCCGGGTACTCCGGATCCAGCTCGATGGCTTCCTTGTACTCCTCCACCGCCATCTCGCTGGCGTGGGTGGAGAGGAAGCAGGCCAGGTTGTAGTGCGCGGTGGCGCTCTCCGGCTCCAGCTTCAGCGCGGTGAGGTACTCCGCCAGCGCCTCGCGGAACTGCTTCTTCTCCGCGTAGACCGTGGCCAGGTTGTCGTGCGCGTGCGCCGACGTGGGGTCCAGGTCGATGGCCTTCCTGAACTCCTTGATGGCCTCGTCCAGCCAGCCCCGGTCCGCCAGCTCGATGCCGCGGGTGTTGTGCTCGTCGGACAGAGCGATGTTGTCCTTTTCCCGGGCCATGAGCGCGCGGCAATCTACGCGTCGCGCGTTTCCCCGTGCAAGGTAGAGTTTCCCCTTGCCCATGCGCCACGCCGCCCTGCTGCTCCTGCTGTCGCTTTCCGCCTGCCATCCCCGCCCCGTGACGCCCACGGCCCCGCCCCCCGGAATGGAGCCCTCCGCCG
>NZ_JBKGHJ010000139.1:0-17385 GCF_046520365.1 Corallococcus sp. 4LFB | reverse complement strand
CCCGGACGCTGCCCACCCTGGCCGCGCCGCGTGACACGCCGGTGGAGACGGCCATCGCGCCCGAGGCGCTGGAGCCCGAGGAGAAGCAGGGTCCCCGCGCCCGCACCACCGCGGACGACGCGCGCGAGCAGCTGGCCGCCGAGGCCGCCGAGCGCGAAGCCAAGCGCGTGAAGCAGGTGCGCCAGCTGAGCATGGTCGCGTTCGGCGTCACCGCCGTGCTCATCGTCATCGGCCTGCTGATCCACTTCCTGTCCCCGGCGGAAGAGGGCGAGGGCGCCGAGGCGCCCGTCGTCCTGTGGATCACCTCCAACCCGGAGGGGGCTGCCGTCGTCGTCAACGGCCGGCCGGTGGGGAACACGCCCAGCCGCATCATCGGCGCGGACCAGCGCTCGCCCCACACCATCGTCGTCACCCGGCCGGCTACCGCGCGTGGACGCGGCGCTTCACCCCCAACCAGCCGGAGGTCCACGTCAAGGCGGAGCTGGAGGTGGCGCCCGGCACCACGCAGATGGTGTCGGAGATCCCCACCGCCGCCACGCTCGACGCGGGCGCCGCCGCCGCGGTCGTCGCCGCCACGGATGCGCCCGCCGGGGACGGAGGCACCGAGACGGAGGCGGACGGAGGCCTGGCCTCCACCGACCCGGGGGCCGTGGCCGAGGCGGACCTCCCCGACCGCGACATGCGGCACGTGGAGTACCCCACGCGCCTGCTGGTGCTGCGCCCCATGTACAACGCGCTGCCCCTGCCGGAGTACCCGACGGCCACCATCGACGTGTCGCCCGGGGCCGCCTACTCCGTGTGGACCGAGGGCAGCGCCGCGCTGGCGGAAGGCGACGGCACCGCGTCCGGCACGCTCGTGTACTACGCGGAAGGCGACGTGCCGGCGGACAACGCCGTGGGCTTCATCAGCAGCGCGCCGCGCACCCTCAAGGGCGCGAAGAAGCTCCACTTCTTCGCCCTGGACGACACCGGCCCCGAGGACAACCGCGGCTCCATCCGCGTGCACCTGCGGCAGTCCGCGTACATCCCGCCCCGCTCGGTGCTGTTCGAGGCCGACAAGAACGCCCTGCAGGTGAAGCCCCTGCACCAGATGCTGCTGAAGGGGCTCAACCCGAAGTCCACCTACGCCTTCACCGTGCGCGACGACTTCGCGGAGGTGCGCTCCGGCGCCCAGGGCCGCGTGCACACGGTGCTGTGCGTGGAGAAGGGCCCCAGGGCCGAGTCCGTGCGCAGCACGCACCGCCTCTTCGAGACGGGCAAGCGCTACCAGGTGTCCGGCGTGCGGGACCTGCGCTGCGTCTTCCCGGACCTGCAGCTGGGGGACAACCAGGGCGCGCTCGACTTCGACATCGTCGACGTGACGAACATGTCCCGCAAGGAGCGCGCGGAGGCGCTGCGCGGGGCCAGGCGCTCGGAGCGGTAGCGGCCGGGCAGCCGGGCCCCCGCCTGGGAGGCCCCCCCGAAGGCGGGCGTGTGATGCGACAGCGGGCTCACCCTGACGCGCTGCTCCCGCGCCCGGGGCCAGTGCCTACCCTCACGGACATCCACTTCTTCTCCAATGGAGTCCGTCCATGACGCCTGTCCTGTCCTCCACCGGCCTGGTGCTGCACAACCTGGGGCTCGCCGCCGGCTTCGGCGGTTCGCTCTTCGGCAAGGTGGCCCTCAACCCCGCGGTGAAGGTGATTGGTTCCAAGGCGGAGCGCGGTCAGGTGGTGAACGCCGCGTGGAACGGCTTCAACATCGTGAACGCGGCGTCCGTGGGGCTGGCGGCCATCACCTGGCTGGTGGGCCGCTCGCGGCTGACGGGCCGGGAGATTGACCCCACCACGCGCGGGCTGGTCATCGCGAAGGACGTGCTGCTGGGCGCCACCGTGGCGCTGGGCGCGGCCAACATCCTCGGCGGGGCCTTCCTCGCGAAGCAGGCCCCCGAGGGCGCCGTCCCCGTGGAGACGGGCCTGACGCCCACCGCGGGCACGCCGGAGAAGGCCGCGAAGACGATGCGGGCGCTGGACGCGGGCGGCATCGTGAACCTCGCCGCCATGGCGGGCGTCATCGGCATCACCGCCATCCTCAACATGCGCGCGGGGGCGTCCTCGCGCTGGTCACTGGTTGCCAGGTTCCTTCCGTAAGGGCTCACGGGGGCCGCCGTGCTGCACCCGCGGTCCGGCTCGAAAAGGATGGGAAGGGCACGTGGGCGCGGAGCCTCGGAAACGGCACCGGGCCCACGGGTCTTCGTACCCGGGGCCCGGCGTGATGCTTCAGGCAAGACGTGCGGTGGAGCTCAGATGTCCAGGTTCTGCACGTCCAGCGCGTTGCGCTCGATGAACTCGCGGCGGGGCTCCACCGCCTCGCCCATGAGCAGCGAGAAGATGTCGTCGCTCTCCACCGCGTCCTCCACCCGCACCTGGAGCAGCGTGCGCGTGGTGGGGTTCATGGTGGTCTCCCAGAGCTGCTCCGGGTTCATCTCCCCCAGCCCCTTGTAGCGCTGCAGGCCCAGGCCCTTCTGCGCGTCCTTGCGGACCGCGGCCAGCACCTCCTGCACGGAGAAGGCCGTCACCTCGCCCGCGTCCACCTGCACTCGATAAGGCGCCTTGCCCAGCGAGTGGAACACCTCGCGCAAGGCGACGAGCTCCAGGTACTCCGGCGAGGACAGGTAGGCGTGGTCGAACACGGACTCGCGCATGGAGCCGTTCACGTCCGTCGTCACCACCAGCTTCTTGGACGCGTGCTCCGCGTCCTGCTCCAGCCGCGTGGACAGCCGGCCCACCACCTCCGGCATGCGCCGCTGGCAGTAGTCGCGCATGGTGGCGAGCTCCGCCTCCACCGCGGCCTCGTCCGCCAGCAGGTCCGCGCGCAGGTTGGTGGCCTGCACCAGCGCGTCCACGATGCGCGCGTCGCGGCGCTTGGCCTGCTTCTCCAGCCGCTCCTCGTAGGTGATGACCTTCTCCAGGAGCGCCTTGAAGTCCGCGCCGCCCAGCTCACCGGCCGGCGTCTTCACCCGGCAGTGCTCCGCGGCGATGCGCAGCAGGTACTCGTTGAGCGCGCGCTCGTCCTTGACGTAGCTGTCCTTCTTGTTGCGCGTGACTTTGTAGAGCGGCGGCTGCGCGATGTAGACGTAGCCCCGGTCGATGAGCTCGCGCATCTGCCGGTAGAAGAACGTGAGCAGCAGCGTGCGGATGTGGCTGCCGTCCACGTCCGCGTCCGTCATCAGGATGATGCGGTGGTAGCGCGCCTTCTCCGGGTCGTAGTCCTCCGCCCCGATGCCCGTGCCCAGCGCGGTGATGAGCGTGACGATCTCGGCGCTGGTCAGCATCTTCTCGAAGCGCGCCTTCTCCACGTTCAGAATCTTGCCGCGCAAGGGGAGGATGGCCTGGTTGCGCCGGTCCCGGCCCTGCTTCGCGGAGCCGCCTGCGGAGTCGCCCTCCACGATGTACAGCTCGCTCTCGTGCGGGTCGCGGCTCTGGCAGTCCGCGAGCTTGCCGGGCAGGCCGCCGCCGTCCAGCACGCCCTTGCGGCGCACCGTCTCACGGGCCTTGCGCGCGGCGAGGCGGGCACGGCACGCGTCGCCAATCTTCGCCACGACCTTCTTCGCGAGCGGCGGGTTCTCCTCCAGGAAGGAGGCGAGCTGATCATTCACCATCTGCTCGACCAGGCCCTTCACCTCGCTGTTGCCCAGCTTCGTCTTCGTCTGGCCCTCGAACTGGGGGTTGGAAAGCTTCACGGAGATGACCGCGGACAGGCCCTCGCGCGCGTCTTCACCCGTGGGCGTCTCCTTCAGGTCCTTCCAGAGGCTGCCCTTCTCCGCGTAGCTGTTGAGCGTGCGCGTGAGCGCGGCCTTGAAGCCGGACAGGTGGCTGCCACCCTCGTGAGTGTTGATGTTGTTGGCGAAGGTGAAGATGCGCTCGTCGTAGCCGTCGTTCCACTGCATGGCGATTTCGAGCGACACGCCCTCGCGCTCCGACTTGATGTAGACGGGCTTGTCGTGCAGCGCTTCCTTCGCCTTGTTGAGGTACTCCACGAAGGAGGAGATGCCGCCGTCGAACTTGAAGTCGTGCTCCTTCTGGGTGCGCTCGTCGCGGATGGTGATGTGCAGGCCCGCGTTGAGGAACGCCAGCTCGCGCAGGCGCTGGCTGAGCGTCTCGAAGTTGAAGTCCACCGTCTCCATGACCTGCGAGTCCGGCTTGAAGTGGATCAGCGTGCCGACCTTGTCCGTGGTGCCCACTTCCTGGGGCGAACCGCTGGACACGCCGCGCGCGTAGGACTGTTCGTAGACCTTGCCGGCGCGCTGGATGCGGACCTTGAACCACTCCGACAGGAAGTTCACGCAGGTGACGCCCACGCCGTGCAGGCCGCCGGACACCTTGTACGCGCCGTTGCCGAACTTGCTGCCGGCGTGCAGCTCCGTGAGCACCACTTCCAGGGTGTCCTTGCCCTTGAACTTGGGGTCGGGGTGCGGGCCCACGGGGATGCCGCGGCCGTTGTCCTGGACGCTGAGCGAGCCATCCACGTGGATGACGACCTCGATGTCCGTGCAGTGGCCGGCCAGGGCCTCGTCCACCGAGTTGTCGACGACCTCGTAGACGAGCTTGTGGAGCCCGTAGGTCATCGTGTCGCCGATGTACATGCCAGGGCGCTTGCGGACGGCCTCCAGCCCTTCGAGCTTGGTGATGCTGTCCGTCCCATACTCGGCGGGCGGCGCGGCCAGCGCGGCGCCGGTAGCGGGGGTCTTTTCCATGTGAAGCGTGTCCTTGGGAAAGGCTGCCGTTGCGACAGGGCTGTGCCTGCTGTGCCTACCACCACCGGGCATCCCGGACAAGGATCGGGAGCCCGCGCAAGGCTGCGGAAAGATTCATGAATCAGGCGTCGAAACGCGAGGGCGGGAGGCGGTCCTCCAGCGCCGCGATCAACTCTTCATAAACAGCCTTGCGGGCGAAAAGATGTCGGGTGACGAGCACCCTTCCCTCTTCCTTGAGGAAGAGCCCGAGCACGCTCCCCCTCCGGCCGACCCGGCGCACGGAGTCAATCTGTCCCCAGTGCAGTTCGAGCGGCTGGCCGCTGAAGGGCCGGGACACGCGCACGCCCGCGGAATCCAGGGTGATGCCCCACCGGGCGCGGGGGCGCAGGCGGTGGACGGAGACGAGGAAGGTGAGCATCAGGCCGGCGCTGATGCCGGCCCGCGCCATGGCGACCAGCCCCCCGCCGCCCCGGTAGTCCGCCAGGGCCCAGGCGGTGAGGACCGCCAGGAGGCACGCGCCCAGGATGAGGGAGATTCGGGTGGGACGCGGATCGAATGAAAAGAAGCGCGGGGTCATGGCGGGGGCGGAAGGGGTGGAAACCTAACCCCGTGGCGGACCGTGCGCGCGTCCTTTCCTCCGAGGCTGTTCTTTGGCCGCCGTCCCCCCGCATAGGCTGCCGGCCCGCATGACGGATGCCGAACTCACCTCTCGACTTCTCACCAACCTCATCGCCTTCAAGCGCCTCCAGGCAGAGCGCGGCTCGCTGCGCCACCTCCCGCTCCCCGGCGTGGACGCGTTCGCCCTGCCGTCGTACCAGGACGCGCACTTCCAGCAGGTCCTCTTCACGGACACGTCCGCGCTGGCCGCCGCGCTGCCGGCCGTCACGGCCTTCTACCGGGGGCTGGGGCTTTCGCGCTGGCGCGTCACCGTGACGCCGGGGCAGCGGGACGCGCTGCGGGTGCTGGGCGCGAACGGCTACCGGCCGGACTTCACCGTCATGGCCATGGGGGCCTGGCTGCACGAGCTGCCGGACCTGGCGCCCGGGGTGCCGGTGGAGACCGTGGAGGACATGGGCGACCTGGTGGAGCTCAACATCCAGACCTACGGCCAGGAGTGGCGGGACATCCTCTCCGTCTGGCGGCGGCCGCCGCTCCCTGTCCCGGTGCACACGGTGGTGGCTCGGGAGGACGGGAAGGCGCTGTCCTGCGGGCTGGCGGTGGACGTGGCGGACACCGCGGGCGTGTACCTGGTGGCCACCCACCCGGACGCGCGGGGGCTGGGGCTGGCGTCGGCGGTGATGCGCGGGCTCATCCTGGGGGCGCGTCAGCGCGGGTGCACCGCGATGGTGCTCCAGTCCACCCCGGCGGGCCTGCGCGTGTACCGGCACCTGGGCTTCCGCGACCTGGGCCCCTGGGAGCACTGGGTGCCGCCTGGGGCGGGCTGAGGCTTCAGCGGAGCGCCTCCCGCGTCTCCAGTAGCCGCTGGGGGTCCTTTCCGCGCCGTGGATCAGGCGGCTTCGGGCGCCTTGTGGGCGGCCACGGCCTTGAGCAGCGTCTCCACGTCCACCGGCTTGCGCAGGTAGCTGCAGGCGCCCATCTCCTCGGCGACCTGGCGGGCGTTGGCGGAGGCGGAGAAGACGAGCACGGGGATGTCGCGCCACGCGTCCACCTGGCGCATCTGGCGGCCAAACGTCGCGCCGTCCATCACCGGCATCATCATGTCCAGCAGCACCAGGGAGGGCAGGACCGGCTCCGCGCGGAGCACCTCCAGCGCCTGCAGGCCGTTGCCCGCCCCCAGCACGGTGTAGCCCGCGTCGCGCAGGACCTCCTCCAGCGCCTCCCGCAGGTCCGTGTCGTCATCCACCACCAACAGCGGCCGGCTCACTCGCGCGTCTCCTTCTCCAGCGGCAGCTCCAGCGTGAAGCGCGCGCCCTCTCCCGCGGCCGGCTCCGCCCAGGCCCGTCCGCCGTGCGCTTCCGCCGCGCGGCGGGCCAGGTACAGCCCCAGGCCCAGGCCTCCATACGAATGCGAACTCACCGCGCGGCCGAAGCGCTCGAAGATGCGCTCCACCTGGTCCACGGGCACGCCGATGCCCCGGTCGCGCACCTGGATGCGCGCGAAGCTCCCTTGCCGCCCCACGTCCACCTCCACCGGCCGTCCCGGACCGAACTTGAGCGCGTTGGATATCAACGCCGCCACCGCCTGGTCCACCCGGAGCCGGTCCCACGTCCCCCAGAGCCCGCGGCGGGGGGACTGGCGCAGCTCACAGCCGGCCGCGCGGGCCTCCGCCTGGAAGCGCTCCAGCACCTCCGCGACCAGCTCCTCCAAATCGAAGCGCTCGGGCATCAGCGACAGCTCGCCGCTCGACAGCTGGGACACGTCCAGCAGGCCCTCCACCAGCGTGCCCAGCCGGCGCACCTGGCGCACGCTGCGCTCCAGGCGCGTCACCACGTCCGGCTCCAGGTGGTGCGCCTCCGAGCGCTGCAGCAGCGTGCCCAGCTGCAGCCGCAGCGTGGTGAGGGGCGTGCGCAGCTCGTGCGCGGCCACGGTGAGGAACTCGTCGCGCAGGCGCACCGCCTCGCGCGCCTCCTGGAAGAGGCGGGCGTTCTCCAGCACCAGCCCCGTCCGGCGCGCCAGCTCCTGCGCCAGCGCCAGGTCCACCGGCGAAAGCAGGCGCTCGCCCAGCGTGCCCATGGACAGCACGCCCAGCCGGCCCTCGTTGCCGGGCAGGGGCACGTTCACCACGGAGCGCAGCCCCAGCCCCTCGATGGCGCGCTGGTGCGCGGCGTCCCGGGTGATGGGCTCCGGGCGCTCGCGCACGTCCGGTATGAACTCCGGCTGGCCGGTGCGCAGCACGTGCGCGGGGCCCGCGGCGGCCTGGGGGTCCAGCGGGAAGCGCTGGTCCAGCTTCCACGCATGGGCGCGCCGCTCCGCGTCCGGGTGCGCCAGCGCCACCAGCCGCAGGCTGCCCTGGTCCGGGTCCTGGAGGAAGAAGGCGCACCAGTCCGCCACCCGGGGCACCATCAGCTGCACCAGCTGGTCCAACCGCGCGGCCTGCTCCAGGGACGCGGTGAGCAGCTCGCTGGCCCGGGCCAGGATGTCCCGGTCCACCTCCGCCCGCGCGCGCTCGCGCCGCACGCGCGTCTCCTCCAGCTCGCGCGCCACCGCCGGGCCCAGCCGGGCCATCCGGTCCTTGGAGAAGCAGTCGCGCGCGCCCGCCTTCATCAGCGTGACGGCCTGCTCTTCACTCAGCTGGCTGGACAGGACGATGAGCGGCACGTCCCGCCCGTGCGCGTGCAAGAGCGCCAGCACCTCCAGCGCGGTGAAGCGCGGCAGCCGGTAGTCGCACAGCACCAGGTCCCAGGCCTCGGCGGCCAGCGCGTCCCCCAGCGCTTCCAGCGAGTCCACGCGCCACGCCGTGGGCAGGTAGCCCGCCTGCTCCAGCTCCGCCGTCACCAGCGCCGCGTCGTTGACGCTGTCCTCCACCAGCAACAGCCGGAAGGGCGTCATGCCCGGGCCCCGCCTGTCTCCATTCGCGTGACGCCTCCCATGGGGTGTGGGCCTCTCTCACCACATGCTAGTGGTCCTCCCTGTCACGCCAGCGGGAGAAATGGGGGACGTTCAGCACCAAGCAGTGGCTGGTGAACGTCCCGCCAGAGGGCCCCACGCAGCGGGTGGGGTGCGTCCGGGCTACCAGGAAACGTCGTATTCGGTGTCCAGCAGGGACAGCTGCCGCCCGTGCACCTGGACGTCCTGGGCGCCCACGGCCTCCAGGGCGGCCTGGAGCACCCCCTCGTGGTACGGCGCGGGCATGAAGTCCCGGCGCATCACGAAGCGGGCGCTGTGGTCCCCGGTCCAGAGCACGCCGCGCTCGCCGTAGCTCACCGCGACGCGGTAGTTCTCGACGATGTGCTGGAGCATCTTCCGGGGGTTGCGGCCGGCCGCCTGCATCAGCTCCCGGCCGAACATGGAGGCCAGGAAGTCCACCGTGGCCTGCGTCCCGATGTAGCGCAGCGACTGGGCCCAGTCCCCCAGCTGGGGCTTGAGCAGCCGCGTCGCCTCGGCGGACATCGCCAGGAAGCGCGTCACCGGGTACAGCTCCGCGGGGTTCAGCTCCTTCAGCCCGGACGCCGCCAGGCAGCTCGCCGCGGCCGCCTCACCCTGGAGGAAGCCCACCACCCCCACCACGCCCTGGAAGAACATCCCCCGCGCCCCGTCTTCCGGGGTCGCGGCCAGGCACCGCTCCGCCAGGTGCCACGCCGCGCTCTCCTCCACCCAGCCCGCCACCCTCGACGAACCTTCCACCGGTCCGCGATCCATACCCACCTCCACATCAGGCGCTGGAATCGGACCACCCGTTCCACAGGTCCCGTCCGCCAGCGCAGCCCTTCCCCCTCACAGGTGCCGGGGCCCACGCCCCGCTCACACGTGCAGTCCAATCACACATTTCCATTAAAACGCCAAGGAATCCGAGTAAGCCCGGAAGTACCTGAAATTATCCAGGGGCTTACACAAATCTAATGGGCGTGCGGACGGGCTTTCTCGTGGCCTGAGAAAGGAGTGGGGGCCGGGCTCCCCACCCGGGGCTTCACTCGGAGAGCGCGGCCTGGGCGGCGGCGAGGCCCGTTCCCGCGGCGGCGGCGCGGTGGCCGGCGGCGTGGAGGGCCCGCTCGATGGCGCCCACGGTGACGAGCACGTCCCCGGCGCTGACGCGGTTCATGTGGCCCACGCGGAAGTAGCGCGGCTTGATTTCCGGGTGGAGGCCGCCGGCGATGGCCACGCCCTGCGCCTTCACGCGGCCCACGAAGGACGCGTCCACGCCGTCCGGGTAGTAGACGGCGCTCAGGGTGTTGGCGGCCACGGCCTCCGAGGTGGGCACCGGCCGCAGCCCCAGCGCGCTCCAGGCGGCGCGGAAGGCGCGGGCCATCCGGCGGTGGCGCTCGAAGCGGGCCTCCATGCCCTCCGCGAGGATGTGGCCCAGGCTCACGTCCAGCGCGCACACCAGGGACGTGGGCGGGGTGGCGAAGTAGGCGGGCTTGCCGGACTCGTAGGCCTCCATCACCGGCAGCCACTCCGCCCAGTCCGCGTACACGCTGGCGACGGGGGCCTTGCGCGCCTTCCACGTGGCCAGCGCGCGGGGGCTCACCGTGAGGAGCGCCAGGCCCGGGGGCACGCCCACCGCCTTCTGGCTGGCGGTGAGGTACACGTCCGCGCCCCACGCGTCCTGGTGGAAGGCCTCTCCGGCGGTGGCGCACACGCCGTCCACCACGGCCAGGACGCCGTGCTTTCGCGCGGCCTTCACCAGCGGCTCCACGGGCGCGAGCACCGCGGTGGAGGTGTCCACGTGGGTGACGGTCATCAGCTTGAAGCCGCCCCGCTGGAGCTCCGCCTCCACCTGGGCCACCTCCGGGGCGCCGCCCACGCTGGCAGCGCGCACGTGCGTCACCTTCGCGCCGTGGCGCTCCAGGATGTGGGCCATGCGGTCGCTGAAGTAGCCGGTGTTCACCACCAGCGCGCGGTCGCCGGGTTCAATGAGGTTCGCCACGGCGAGCTCCATGGCCAGCGTGCCGCTGCCGGAGACGACGAAGGGCTGCGCGCCGGGGGCGAGCGACACCTCGCGCAGGCGCTTCAGGGCCCGGCCGAAGGTGGCGATGAAGCCCGCGTCCAGGTGCCCGGGCACCGGCGCCGACAGCGCCTGCAACACCTCCGCGTCCACGTCCACCGGCCCGGGAATCATCAACAGGTCTCTCACGGCGCCACACCCTCCTGGAGCCCTCCGGGCAGTGGAGGGCGGTCCCCCACTGTGGCCAGCGCGGGCCCGGCTTGTCCACGCTGGAAAAGGAAGACGCCGGAGCCCCCGTGCAGCAGGGACTCCGGCGTCGGGCACTTCAGGAAGCGAAGACGCTGACTAGCGGTACGTCGCGGTCAGGCTGTCCGCGCGCGCGACCTGGCCGGCGGAGAACTGGTTCATGCAGTTGTCGTCGGTGTAGTCCATGAAGTTCAGGATGGGGTCCACGCCGCCGCCCGCGCAGGTGTCACGGCCCGAGGGGCAACCGAACGCGGCGGAAGCCTCCGGAGGCGTGTCGCTGACGGAGTCGCCCGGGTTGTTACAACCACCCTGGAACGTGTGGTACAGGCCCACCCAGTGACCGACCTCGTGGGTCGCCGTGTCACCCTCGTTGTACGGGGCCGCGGTGCCGCCGGGGACGCTGCTGTAGAGGAGGACCACGCCGTCCATCTTCGGCTGGCTGGAGTAGCTGGAGGGGAAGGTCGCCCAGCCCAGCAGGCCGCCCTTGAGGTTGGCGCTGTAGATGTTCAGCGACTCCGGGCCGCCCTTGCGCAGCGCGGACTTCATCTTCTTCTCCGCCGCGGAGCCCGAACCCAGCGAGAACCACTGGCTGTTGGTCGTGCGGTCCGTGCCGGCCAGCGTGAACTTGAACGGGGTGTTGGAGTACGCCGCGTTCAGCACGTTCATCTGCGCGGTGATCTGCGAGTCCGGGATGTCGCCGTTGGCGATGCCCGAGCCCTTGTTGATGACGTGGAAGTACACGGGCACGTTCACGGAGCCCACCGCGCGCTTGGCGCTCACGTCGCGGTCCGCCAGCACCGCTTCAATCTCCAGCTTCTCATCGGCCGACGGCTCGATGGTGGCGCAGCCGCGGTGCGGGATGGCCTGCTGGGTGGCGGTCTCCTCCGCCGGGGCCTGCTCCTCGGGAGCCGGAGCGTTGCTGCTGCAACCCGCCAGGGACAGCATGGTGCCAAGGACCACCGCGACACGGCCACTGCGCTGCGCGACGAAACGAAGCATTGTTTCCCAACTCCTAGAAAAGTGGGGGAGACACCAATACACGTACGAAACAGTTCTAGTCAACGGGTGCGGTAAAATTGAATTCCCGGCGAAACCCGTTGAAGACAAACCAAGCGTCACAGGCCGGGATACGGCCTGTCCGTGTCTCATCCAGGAAATGGAAAACGCCGGAGCCCCTGATCCGGGACCCCGGCGTCGTCACATCGGCCACGGCCGCTGTCGCTTTTTTCTAGCGGTACGTCGCGGTCAGGCTGTCCGCGCGGGCGCTCTGGCCGGCGGTGAACTGGTTCATGCAGCTGTCGTCGGTGTAGTCCATGAAGTTGTAGATGGGGTCCGCGCCACCGCCGGAGCAGGTGTCACGGCCGGCGGGGCAGCCGTACGCGGGCGACGCCTCCGGGGGCGTGTCGCTGACGGAGTCACCCGGGCTGGCGCAGCCGCCCTGGAACGTGTGGTACAGGCCCACCCAGTGACCGACCTCGTGCGTGCCGGTGTCGCCCAGGTTGTACGGGGACGCCGTGCCGCCGGGGACGCTGCTGTAGAGCATGACCACGCCGTCCATCTTCGGCTGGCTGGTGTAGCTGGAGGGGAAGGTCGCCCAGCCCAGCAGGCCACCGCTGAGGTTCGCGGTGTAGATGTTCAGCGACTCCTTGCCACCCTTGCGCAGGGTGTTCTTCATGTTCTTCTCGTTGGTGCTGCCCTGGGCCAGGTTGAACCAGGTGCTGTTCGTCGTGCGGTCCGTGCCCGCCAGCGTGAACCGGAACGGGGTGTTCGCGTACGCCGCGTTCAGCACGTTCATCTGGCTGGTGATCTGCGAGGCCGGGATGTCGCCGTTGGCGATGCCCGTGCCCTTGTTGATGACGTGGAAGTACACGGGCACGTTCACGGAGCCCACCGCGCGCTTGGCGCTCACGTCGCGGTCCGCCAGCACCGCTTCAATCTCCAGCTTCTCATCGGCCGACGGCTCGATGGTGGCGCAGCCGCGGTGCGGGATGGCCTGCTGGGTGGCGGTCTCCTCCGCCGGGGCCTGCTCCTCGGGAGCCGGAGCGTTGCTGCTGCAACCCGCCAGGGACAGCATGGTGCCAAGGACCACCGCGACACGGCCACTGCGCTGCGCGACGAAACGAAGCATTGTTTCCCGACTCCTTGAAAAGCAGGGGAGCGGGGAATACGCCTTCAAACCCATCCAAGTCAATACACAGACAGTCTTGGAAAAATTGCAAAACCGTATGGGCTCACACGATGTCTCGCCGCGTAAAGCCTGGAGGGTCTGTCTTTCACCCGGGAGGCATTTCGCACCCCGGCAATCCTGACGCGGCCGGATGGCTCAGGGCGTTGGGGAAGGCGTGGCCGGGGCGGGCGTGCCCGCGTCGGCGGCGGGCGTGAGCGGGGTGGGCGGGGTGGGCGCCGTCTGCGGGGCGCCCACCTGCTCCAGGGCCTCGTGGTTGCTCACGGAGAAGCGCACCAGCGCGCGGAGGATGCGGTTGCGCTTCACGTTGCCCAGCACCTCGCGCAGGTCGTCGTAGACGGTGGGGTCGTTGACGAGCGCGCCCAGGGTGCCGTCGCCCCTGGCCACGGTGGCGGTGATGGTCTTGATGTCCGCGGCGGCGCTGCCCAGGTCCGCGAACATGCCCTTCGCGTCGCCGTAGATCAGCTGGTGCACGGCGCCGTTGGGGCTCTTCTTCGCGTCCTCCAGCAGGCCCGCCAGCTGGCCGGCGGCCTCGCCCAGCTCGCGCAGGGCGACCGCGCCGTCCTGGCCGTAGATGAGCGCGTGCGCGGTGCCGTCACCCCGGCGCACCTCGCCCAGGATGGCCTCCACGTGGCCCAGCGCGCCGTCCATGCGCTTCGCGGCGCCGGACGCGTTGGCGAGCAGCGTGTTCACCTCCTGGCCGGTGCGCGGGTCGTAGATGAGGGCGTGCAGGGCGCCGTTGCCCTTCTCCACCTCCTCCATGATGGAGCGCAGCGACGCGACGCTCCGGGCCAGGTCCTTCGACAGCTCCGGGTTCGTGTAGACCTTCACGGCCGCCTTGAGGGACTCGCTGATTTCGACGGAGTTCTCCATCACGCGGCTGGCGCTGGTCATGAGCTTGGACAGGTCCCCGCCGCTGCTGGACTTCACGACGCCGCCGGGCTCCACGGGCGGCTGGTCCGCGCTGCCCAGGGAGATGTCCACCGCCTTGTCGCCCAGCACGCCCATGCTGGTGAGCCGGGCCACGGAGTCCGCGCGGACGCGGTCCGCGTAGGTGCTGGCCACCTGGAAGTCCACCCGCAGGCGGCTGTCCTTCAGCTCCTGGGAGAAGGACACGTTGTTCACGCGGCCCACCTTCAGGCCGCCAATCCACACGGGGGACTGGTCGCTCAGGCCGTCCACGCTCGTGAAGTAGGCGTGGAAGAGGACCTGGCGCTGGAAGAGGTTGGACTCACGGCCGATGAAGAAGACGACGACGCCGGCCACCGCGAGGCCAATGGCGACGAAGAAGCCCGCCCGCACGGCCAGGCGCTTTTCCTTCGAGGTCGAGGTGAAGAGACTCATGGTGCTCCCCGGGGGTTCAGCTCCAGGCGGCGCGCGTCGATGAAGGCGCGCACCTCCGGCACCTGGGAGCGGCGCATCTCCTCCGGGGTGCCCACCTGGACGATTTTGCGGTTGGCCAGCATGGCCATCCGGTCCGCGAGCACGAAGGCGCTCACCATGTCGTGCGTGACGACGATGGAGGTCGCGCCCAGGCGCTGCTTCATCGAATCAATCAACTCGTTGATGGTCTGCGTGGTGACGGGGTCCAGCCCCGTCGTGGGCTCGTCCCAGAGGATGACCTCCGGGTCCGTGGCGATGGCGCGCGCCAGGCCCACGCGCTTGCGCATGCCGCCGGACAGGTCCGACGGCATCAGCTTCTCCGTGTTGGGCAGGTCCACCAGCTCCAGCTTCTCCGCCACGCGCTTCTGGATTTCAGCGCGCGTCATCTTCTTGAAGTGCTCGCGCAGCGGGTAGGCCACGTTCTCCGCCACGCTGAGCGAGTCGAACAGCGCCGCGCCCTGGAACACCATGGCCACGTGCTTGCGGACCTCCAGGAACTGCGCCTCGGAGAACTTCGCCAGGTCGTAGCCTTCGAACAGGATGCTGCCGCCGTCCGGGTGCAACAGGCCGATGAGGCACTTGAGCAGCACGCTCTTGCCCACGCCGGAGCCGCCCAGCACCACCAGCGTCTCCCCGGCGCGCACGTCCAGGTCCACGCCGTCGTAGATGCGCTTGGCGCCGAACTGCTTCATGAGGCCGTCGAAGCGGATGAGCTCCTCGCCCGGCGTGGGCTTGCGGAAGCTGAACGGGACAGCGGGGTCTGCGTGAGCGGAGCGGGCCTTGCGCATGGGGGCGTGCGGCTTCAGAAGTAGAGCGTGATTTTCGTGATGAAGAAGTCCGCCAGGCACACGGTGACGGAGGTGATGGCCACCGTCTGCGTGGTGGCGCGGCCCACGCCCTCCGTGCCGCCCTCCACCGCCAGCCCCTTGAAGCACCCCACCAGGCCGATGATGAGCCCGAACACGGCGCCCTTGATGACGCCGGAGACGAAGTCGCCCATCAGCACCGCGTCCAGCGCGCCCTGGAAGAACTGGTCCAGGGAGATGCCGTACTGGGACCTCACCACCAGCGCGCCGCCCACCAGGCCCACCACGTCCGAGAACACCGTGAGCACCGGCATCACGATGAGGCACGCGAACACGCGCGGCACCACCAGCTTGCGCAAGGGGTCCGCGCCCAGCGCGCGGATGGCGTCCACCTGCTCCGTCACGGTCATGGAGCCCAATTCCGCGGCGATGCCGGACCCGATGCGCGCGCCCACGGTGAGCGCGGTGAGCACGGGGGCCAGCTCCCGGAACAGCGTGAGGATGACGACGCGGCCCACGGTGTACTGCACGCCGAAGCGGGCGAGGAAGTAGCCGAACTGCAGGGAGATGACGAGCCCCGCGAACGTCGCGGTGAGCAGCGCGATGGGCAGCGAGCGCACGCCCAGGGACTCGGTGTGGAAGACGAGCCCGGCCCAGTCATAGGGCGGGCGCACGGCGCGGCTGAACACCTGGCCCGTCATGACGGACATGGCGCCCAGGGACTCCATGCGCTCGCGCAGGCGCTCCTTGAGGCTGGGGCCGTGCCCGGCGATGCGCGCGCCGGGCATCATCGCTGGCGCTCCGCGTGGAAGCCCTGGAAGACGCCCTCGAAGTCCGCCATGCGCGCGTCGGCGGTGCCCACGGGGGCGACGTAGCTGAAGTCGAAGACGCAGTTGTCCTTCTTGACGACCACCAGCTCCAGCTGGATGGGCACGCCGTCGAGCTTCGCGACGTAGCGGCTGCGCAGGGCCTCACGGCCGTCCAGGGTGAAGGTGCGCTGGCCCAGGTCCTGGCGCTCGGTGAAGCCCATGAGCAGGTGCTTCGTGAGGACCTGGAGGGACGGGTCGTCGTGGTCCTTGCAGGTGGAGTTGGTGGCGATGACGCGGCCGGTGCCGCCCCGCTCCACGAAGGCCAGGTCGTTGTCGTCGAAGCCGCGGCGCTCCCAGACGGTGTTGGACAGCGGTCCGACGCGGTACTTCACGTCGGACTTCTGGAGCACCGAGTCCTCGAACGTCGCGCGGTGGCACCCCGCGAGGAGGGCGGACAGCACGAGCGTCAGCAGCAAGCGCGGCATGGCACCATTTCGTTCGTCCCGGAGGGGCCCGGTGGGGACGGGGTGCTCGTCATGGTGCACGCCCGACGGGTCCGCAAGAACTTCGTCGGAGCGAACGTCGACTCACGGACGCGCGCCGGACGGGGGCCCGTCACCCTGTCAGGCCCCCGGGCGCCGGGGGCGCGCGCGTTCGTGGGAACACGAAGGAGACCGGGGCCGGCGGCCGTGTATTCCGGGCCGTGCGCAACGGGCCGCTCTCCCGCCGTGTCCCCGGTCGGACTGGGGGAGGCGGGCTGCATGCGCACCTGGGGAAGGCGCATGTTCAGCCGGGAGCCGGGGATTCTCCCGAGGAGGATTCGATGGACGGCGGACTGGCGATATTCGGATTCGGGCTGTTCCTTTTGTCGATTGCCAATCTGTACGCGCGCACGGCGTACTGGCTGGCGTGGCCGCTGTTGGCCATCTCCATGCTGGCGATGGGGATGGCGTTCAGCGAGTCGAAGCGCCTGCGGGACCTGTCGCTGGGGCTGGCGGCGGTGCTGGGGGTGTTGTTCATCGCCGCGTTGGCGACGGGCACCGTGTGGTGGCTGACGCTGGCGGTGTTCCTGTTCGCGGTGGCGTTCGGGCTGCTCTGGGCGGAGTTCCGCTTCGAGTACTTCGGGCACGTGACGCGGCAGGAGTTGCCGCACCGCCACGCGCGGCGGGGGCCGGTGCACTGGCCCTGGCAGCGGCGGCGGGTGCACTGACCAGGGTCATGACGGAGTTGCTTCGGTGGCCACCTGTCCCGCGTGGACGGTGAGCCAGAGGGTGTCACTGGCGGCGGCGGCTCGCACGAGCCCCGCGTCGGTGGTGGTGAGGAAGACCTGCGCGCCGCTCCGGGCCAGGTAGCCCATGAGATAGGCATTGCGCTCGGGGTCCAGCTCGCTGGAGACGTCATCCAGGAGCAGCAGGGGGAGGAAGCCCATGGAGGCCTCCAGGTTTTCGATCTCCGCGATCTTCCAGCCCAGCACCAGGGCGCGCTGCTGGCCCTGGCTCGCGTAGGCGCGCGCGCTGCGACCCCCCAGCGTCACGGAGACGTCGTCCACATGCGGGCCCACGGAGGTGAAGCCGCGGTCCAGGTCGCGTCGCAGGCGCGCGGAGAGGGCCTCGCGCAGGGCGGCGGCGAGCGCGGCCTCGTCGGCCTGGGCGAAGTCG
>NZ_JBKGHJ010000138.1:0-17394 GCF_046520365.1 Corallococcus sp. 4LFB | reverse complement strand
CCGGCCGGCCGGACGCGCTCGCCCGGCTGGCGGGCCCGGGAGGGGACGGCGGGGCGGGGAAGACGTGGGCGGAGATGGCCCCCCTGGCCCGGCGGCGTCTGACGGTCCAGGCCTGGTACGCGCGCCTGGAGCGGGACGAGGCGGTGGTGACGGAGCACTACCGGGTGGAGGGAGACCTTCCGGCCCGGCCGGTGGACACCCGGGGGGAGCGTCCGCTTTTGCTCGTGCGCGAGGGCGATCAATTCTTGTTTTCGCCCGGGCTCATGTAGGCTACCCGAGGAGGCAGGGGCCGCGCGGGCCGAGTCATGGACGAAGCCCTCAAGCAGCTACTGACCCTCGGGCGCGGCTCCTTCGAGAAGAAGCAGTACGCGCAGGCCGAGCAGTTCTTGACGAAGGTGGTCGAGCAGAATCCGACCTTCGCCGACGTCTACAACATGCTCGGCATCATCTACCACGACCAGGGCCAGTTCGCCCGGGCGCAGCGGGCCTTCGAGTCCGCGCTGCGGCTCAACCCCGCGTACACGGAGGCCGCGCTCAACCTGGCGGTCATCTACAACGACATGGGGAAGTACGCGGAGGCGAAGGAGGTCTACCAGGCCGCCTTGTCCCGCCAGAAGGGCGCCCCCGGCGAGCTGGACCCCTACGTCATGAAGAAGGTGGCCAACATGTACGCCGACATCGGCGACGTGTTCGCCTCCAGCGGCGTGTGGCAGAAGGCCATCGAGGAGTACCGCCGCGCGCTGGCGCACTTCCCGGAGTTCGTGGACATCCGCCTGAAGCTGGGCAACGCGCTGCGGGACGCCGGGGACAGCGCGGCGGCCATGGCGGAGTACGAACAGGTCATCGCGCAGAATCCGTCGTACATTCCTGGACGGATCAATTATGGAATCGCCCTGTACTCGGCGGGACGCCGTGACGAGGCGGTGAAGGTCTGGGAAGACGTGCTCGTGCGCAGCCCCGGCAACAAGAGCGCGCAGATGTACCTCAACCTGGTGAAGGACCCGGGGAAGGCGGAAGTGACGGGTTGAGCACCATGGCAACTTCCATCATCGAGGTCGCGGCACCGTGAGCACTCCTGGCGGTACGGCGAAGTCCTTTGCCCTCAAGTTCATCTCCGGGAAGTACCAGGGCGGTGAGTTCCCGCTGAAGGCCAACAAGCAGATCGTCGTCGGACGGTCGAGCGAGTTGGACATGGTGCTGGTGGAGGACATGGTCTCGCGCAAGCACGCGAAGATTCTGTTCTCCGAAGGAGCCATCACCATCGAGGACCTGGGGTCCACCAACGGCACCTTCGTCAACGGCGAGAAGGTCAAGCAGGCCAAGCTGAAGGAGGGAGACCGCATCCTCATCGGGACCTCCATCCTCAAGCTCGTGCACCAGGGCGCGGAGAGCGCCGCCGTGGACGAGAGCGTCGTGAAGCAGAAGCTGGAGGAGGCCGCCGCCGCCCAGGCCGCGCGGACCACCAAGGCCAGCTCCATGACGGGGAAGATTGAAGAGATTCCCCTCCCGGACCTGCTCCAGCTCTTCCACACGTCCAAGAAGAACGGCGTGCTCGTGGTGAACAACGCCCACGAGGGCCGCATCTACCTGCGCCAGGGCCGCGTGTACTACGCGGTCATCGACGACAACCACAACCTGGGCCCGCAGAAGAGCTTCAACCGCATCGTCACCTGGGAAGAGGGTGACTTCGAGCTGCGCCCCGCGGACACGCAGGAGTTCATGGTGGAGCTGGACTCCTCCACCGAAGCGCTCCTGATGGACGCCCTGCGGCAGCTGGACGAGTTCAAGCGCCTGCAGCCGAACCTGCCGCCCATGGCCACGGCGCTGCGCCTCGCGCAGCCGCTGACCGCGCCCCTGAAGGAGCTGACGCCGGAGATGCTGGACGTGCTGCAGCTCGTGCACAACCACGGCTCGCTGGGCGGCGTGCTGGACCACTCGGACGGCGACGACGTGCTCACCGCCGAAACGGTGGTGCAGCTCATGAAGCGCGACTACGTGCGCGCGGAGTAGGGCGGGGAACATCATGGCGGGTGCGAAGCCGGTGGCGCCGAAGAAGCGCCTCACGGAGATGAGCCACTGCGCGGGCTGCGCGGCGAAGCTCAAGGCGGGGGACCTGGCCAAGGTCCTGGGCGGCCTCAAGGGGGCGGCGTCCCACCCCCGGGCCCTGGTGGGCTTCCACACGAACGACGACGCCGCCGTGTACCAGGTGGCGCCGGGCCTGGCCGTGGTGGAGACGGTGGACTTCTTCCCGCCGCTCGTGGACGACCCGTTCCAGTTCGGCGCCATCGCCGCGGCCAACGCGCTGTCGGACATCTGGGCCATGGGCGCGAAGCCGCTGTTCGCGCTCAACCTGGTGTGCTTCCCGGACGAACTCCCGCTCAAGACGCTGCGGAAGATTCTGGCGGGCGGCCAGTCCAAGGCGGACGAGGCGGGCATCCCCATCCTGGGCGGCCACAGCATCCGCGACCCGGAGCCCAAGTTCGGCATGGCCGTGACGGGCGTGGTGCACCCGAAGAAGGTGCTCACCAACGCGGGCGCGAAGCCGGGGGACGTGCTGCTGCTCACCAAGCCCGTGGGCACGGGCATCGCCACCACCGCCATCAAGCGGGGCCTTGCGTCCAAGCAGCTCGCGAAGCGCGTGACGGCGCAGATGGCCACTCTCAACAAGGCGGCCGGTGAGGTGTTCGCGTCGGGCGCCTTCAAGGTGAACGCGCTCACGGACGTGACGGGCTTCGGCCTGCTGGGCCACCTGCTGGAGATGATGAACGGCGCGAAGACGCGCGCGGCGGTGGACCTGGAGCGCATCCCGCTCATCGCGGAGGTGCCCGCGCTGGCGGAGGCCGGCGTGATTCCGGGCGGCACCAAGACGAACCTCGCCCACGTGAAGAAGCAGGTGACGTTCCCGGAGGGGCTGCCAGAGCACATCCAGTGGCTGCTCGCGGACGCGCAGACCAACGGCGGCCTGTTGGCCAGCGTGCCCGCGCGCCATGCGCTGAAGGCCCTCCAGGCGCTGGAGAAGGCGGGCGTGGACGCGGCCCTCATCGGCGAGGTCCAGGCGGGCCGTCCCGGCATCGACGTCATCGGCTGAAGCCACCGGCACCGGGGCGCGGATTTCGCCTCCCGGCCAGGGCTCCGCTAACATCCGCGAGCGAATGTCGCCGCGCCGCTTCCCCCTCCGCTCCCTCCTGCTCGCGTGCCTGCTGCCGGCCCTCGCCGGGGCGGGGGAGCGCGGCGCGCGCATCGTCATCGACCCGGGACATGGCGGGGCGAAGGAGGGCGCGAAGGGGCCCGGAGCGCTCTGGGAGAAGGAGATCGCCCTCCAGATTGCCCAGCGCCTGCGCGAGAAGCTGGAGGCCGCGGGCAGCGAGGTGTTCCTCACGCGCGACCGCGACGCGCAGATGGCGCTGTCGGAGCGGGTGGAGTTCTCCAACATCCAGCGGCCGGACCTCTTCCTCTCCATCCACGCCAACTCCATGCCCACGAAGCGCCTGCGCGAGCGCACCGAAGGCATCGAGACGTACTTCCTCTCCGCCAACGCCTCCGGTGAGGCGGCGCGGGCGGTGGCGGACCGAGAGAACGCGGAGGCCCCCACGGCCCGCTCCGCGCGCGGGCACTCCACGCTGGCCTTCATCCTGGATGACCTGGCGCGCACGGAGGCGCACTCGGACGCGTCCCGGCTGGCCTACGCCATCCACCCGCGCCTGGTGTCCAGGAGCGGCGCCGCGGACCGGGGCGTGCAGCAGGCGCCCTTCTTCGTGCTCACGGGCGTGGAGGCGCCGGCGGTGCTGATTGAAGTGGGCTTCATCTCCCACCCCCAGGAGGGTGCCCGGCTGGGGAAGGCGGCGTACCAGGAGACCCTGGCGGAGGCCATCGCGGACGGGGTGCAGGCCTTCCTCCGGGAGACGCGCCGGCGGGACTCCTCGCCCCCGCAACCGGTGGCTGGATCCACGGCGCCCTGATAAAGCGTGGGGGCTTTTGAAGTCCTCTTGCGTCAGGAGCTTTCCCCCGTGCGTTCCTTCAACCGTGGTGCGCTGGACCTTCGGCCTGTCACCCTCACGCCCAACGTCAACCGCTACGCGGAGGGCTCCGTGCAGGTGGAGTTCGGCCACACCAAGGTGCTCGTCACCTGCTCGGTGGAGGACCGCGTCCCGCCGCACCTGATGGGCAAGGGCTCGGGCTGGGTGACGGCTGAATACGGCATGCTCCCGCGCGCCACGCACACCCGCGGCTCGCGCGAGGCCGCCAAGGGCAAGCAGTCCGGCCGCACCATGGAGATCCAGCGCCTCATCGGCCGGGCCCTGCGCGCGTCCGTGGACCTGCAGGCCCTGGGCGTGCGCACCTTCACGCTGGACTGCGACGTCATCCAGGCGGACGGCGGCACGCGCACCGCGTCCATCACCGGCGCGTACGTGGCGCTGGTGCTGGCCATGCGCTCGCTCAACAAGCCGGGCCTCCTGAAGGGGCTCACCCCGCTGGCCGCGGTGTCCGTGGGCGTGGTGAACGGCGAGGTGCGCGTGGACCTGGACTACGACGAGGACTCCACCGCGGAGGTGGACCTCAACCTCGTGGCGACGGGTGACGGGCGCATCGTGGAGGTGCAGGGCACCGCCGAGCACAAGCTCTTCGACCGCAAGTCGATGGACGCGATGCTGGACGGAGGCCTGGCCGCCATCCAGCAGCTCGCCGTCGCGCAGGCGAAGGTGCTGGGATGAAGCCGAAGCTGCTCTTCGCCACCGGCAACGCCGGCAAGCTGCGCGAGCTGCGCGCGCTCGTGGGCGACGCGGTGGAGGTGGTGTCCCTCAAGGACCTGCCCCCCGTGCCCGAGCCCGTGGAGGACGGCGCCACGTTCGAGGCGAACGCGGTGAAGAAGGCCCGCGAGTACTCGGAGGCCACCGGGCTGCCCGCGCTGGCGGACGACTCCGGGCTGTGCGTGGACGCGCTGGACGGACAGCCCGGCGTGCGCTCCGCCCGGTACGCGCCCGGAGACGACCGGGCCCGCTACGAGAAGCTGCTCGCGGAGCTCTCAGGCGTGCCGGACGAGAAGCGCACCGCGTCCTTCCGCTGCGCCCTGGCGCTGGTGACGGGCAAGGGCGCCGAGCCCCGGGTGGAGGTGGGCCGCTGCGAGGGCGTCATCCTGCGCGCGCCGAAGGGGACGAACGGCTTCGGCTACGACCCCGTGTTCCAGGTGGAGGGGGAGGGCGGGCGCTCCATGGCGGAGCTGGCGCCGGAGGAGAAGGCGCGGGTGTCTCACCGGGCGCGGGCCTTCCAGCTGATGCGGCGCCATTTGTTGGCGCTCTGACCGGGCGGGCGGGCGTCAGGAAGAGCAAGCTTGCGCGTCCGTCCGCGTTAGGCGAAGAATGCAGCACTTCTCGGGGCGTAGCGCAGCCTGGTAGCGCACCTGCCTTGGGCGCAGGGGGTCGGAGGTTCGAATCCTCTCGCCCCGACTTGAAGTGCCGTGATGTTTCAGCAGTGAGGACCGGCCAGCTCCAGTAGCTCAGCTGGATAGAGCACCGACCTTCTAAGTCGGGGGTCGCAGGTTCGAGCCCTGCCTGGGGCGCAAATCTGCTGGCAGATGGTTTTGGGCCTTGAACAGCTACGGTTTCCACGGTAGGAGACCGCCGCTTTCAAAGCCGTGACGTGTGAAGTGACGGCGAATGTAGCTCAACTGGTTAGAGCGCCGGACTGTGACTCCGGAGGTTGCCGGTTCGATCCCGGTCATTCGCCCTTCTTCTCTCGCTTCGCCCCGCGCCTATAGCTCAACTGGATAGAGCATCGGCCTTCGAAGCCGAGGGTTGGGGGTTCAAGTCCCTCTGGGCGCACTCCCTTTCCCAGCTCCCTCCCGCCTGGAAGACGAAACGCCCGCGTCCCCTCCTCGGGAACGCGGGCGTTGTTCATTTCAGCGACTGACGGCGGCTCAGGCCTCCGGGTTCGTCCCGGCGCCGTCCTTGGACGACGGCACGCGGCAGCGCAGCTCCGTCTCCGCCTCCAGCGCGGTGAGGTTCTCGCGCATGGCCTTCGCCCACCGGGCGCGCGGCTGCTCCATCAGCTTCTCGTGCGCCAGGTCGATGGTCTCGCTCAGCTCGTCGTCGGACAGCTCCGACGTCGTCTTGCCCTTGTACGGGCCGAACGCCACCACCACCGCGCTCGCCTTCGGACGCTCGGGCGTCTGGGCCACGGGCACCGCCGCGACCGCCGTGACCGGCGCCAGCGGCACGTCCACGTCGAGCCTCGGCTCCTCCTTCTCCGGAGTCCGGGCCGGCTCCACCGCCTTGGGGGCCTCCGCGGGGGCGGGGGCCAGGGTGGGGAAGGACGCCTTCACCGGGCCGGGCTTCGAGCCCAGCACCTCGTAGGCGCCGGACGCGGGGGCCGGCTCGTCGTGGGGGTGGGGGGCATGCGCGTCGTACTCCTCCGCCGGCATCTCCTCGCGCACGTACAGTCCGCCGAAGGCCTCCGGGTACGCCTTGCGCAGCGCCGCCACGCGGGCGCACTTCTCGATCATCGTGGTGGGAATCTTGGCCCACAGCGGCGTCTGCTGGACGTAGCCGGAGAAGTCCAGCCACACGACGACCGGCAGCTTCCCCTCGCGCACCACGCGCGACCAGGCACCCACCAGGGCGCCCTTGCGCTTGGCCGGGTTGAAGCGGTGCACCACCTCGCCCTTGCCCTGGTCCACGACGATCTCATCCTCGGCGAACACCGCGCTCGCCTGGATGCCCTTGAAGTCCGGGAAGCGCTCCGCCCGGGCGAGCATGCCGGCCTCGGAGGGCTGGAACTCGTACTTCGTCACCCAGTTGGGCCGCTCGCGGTTGCCGATGTTCTGGCGGCGCGCCACGCAGAACGCTTCCTTGAGGAGCGGATCCAACCCGCTGCGCTTGCACTGCTCGATGAAGAGGGCGAACTCGTCCTCGCTGATTCCCCGAGGGCAGATGGTCCGCTTCACCAGGTCCACCCGCTCCCGGTTCCAGGCCGCGCCCTGCGGCGACGTCGTTCCATCCGCCTTCACATTCGCATCCATCACTGTGTCTCCAGCACCGCTCGAAAAGGACGGACGACCCTCGCCCGACCACATGGTTGCCCGGGAACACGGCGCACGGCCCGTGGGGCAGGGGCCTGGAGGGGACCCTGCTACAGACCTGCAGCGCGAACCGGGGCGTGGATCAACATGCGAGCCGGGCGGACCCTTCGCATCGGTTCCCCAGGCCCTGGCAGGACGGCCGCACGCCGGGCGTCCGCTCACGTGGCCGGGAATGGAGGAGGGGATGCAAAAACGTTTTGACAGAGCGGGCGGCGCCCGGTATTCACCGCGCCACCTCGGACGTCGCGCAGCCAACGCGGCCGAAAGCAAAGCCGGGAGCGTAGCTCAATTGGCAGAGCAATGGACTCTTAATCCATAGGTTGTGGGTTCGATTCCCTCCGCTCTCACTCGCAGGGCCCCTTCTGGAAACGGAAGGGGCCCTGTGTCTTTTCCGGCATCCCGTGGACCTCGCGCCCGGGCCGGGAAAGCCCCTGTCGTCCACGGACGTTTCGGAGTAGGACGGCGGTCGCGCGACGCGTCGGGCGGGTGGCGAAACTGGTAGACGCGCCAGACTTAGGATCTGGTACCGCAAGGTGTGAGGGTTCGAGTCCCTCCTCGCCCATTTCGCGTTGACCCGTTCGTGCCTATCCCCTAAAGCCGCACGTCCCACTTTCCGGTTGCCGCCCCGGGACGTACAGCCCGTGGAGGCGGCGAGCGAGGCCCGCATGAAGGTCCAGGTCGAAGAGCTCTCTCCCATCGAGAAGAAGCTCTCCATCGAGGTCGACAACGCCCGCGTCGTTGAGGAGCTCAACCGCGCGTACGCCGCGCTCAGCGGCCAGGTGAAGATGCCCGGCTTCCGTCAGGGCAAGGTTCCCCGCCGCATCCTCGAGCAGAAGTACCGCGAGCAGGTGGAGGACGACGTCATCCAGCGCGTCGTGCAGCGCGCCTACCTGGACGCCGTGCGCGAGCACAAGGTGGAGGCCGTCGCCTCTCCCCAGGTGACCAACTCCGGCCTCAAGCCCGGCGCCCCCTTCAACTTCGAGGCGCGCGTCGAGGTGAAGCCGAAGGTGGAGGCCAAGGACTTCGAGGGCCTGTCCCTGACGAAGGTGGACACCGCCGTCGCCGACGACGCGGTGAACCAGCAGATTGAGCAGATGCGCCAGAACCTGGGCCGCATCGAGCCCGTCACCGACCGCGACACCGCGGCCCAGGGTGATCAGGTCACCATCGACTTCGAGGCGAAGGTGGACGGCAATGCGTTCCCCGGCAGCAAGGCGGACGGCATTGGCGTGCGCGTGCAGGACGGCGACCTCATCCAGGGCAACATCCCGCAGCTGGCGGGCGTGAAGGTCGGCGAGACGAAGGACGTCGAGTACACCTTCTCCCAGGACTACCAGGCCGAAGAGGTCCGCGGGAAGACGGCCGTCTTCCACATCACCGTCAAGGAGCTGAAGAAGCCGGTGGTGCCGGAGCTCAACGACGACTTCGCCAAGGAGACGGGCGTCGCGCAGACGGTGGACGAGCTGCGCGCGAAGGTCCGCTCCGACCTGGAGAAGGCCAAGAAGAACCAGGCCACGGTGGACGAGCGCGACGGGCTCATCAAGGCGCTGCTGGAGAAGAACCCGTTCGACGTGCCCCGCGCCATGGTGGAGCGCGCCATCGACTCCATGATGGAGGGCGCCTTCCGCCAGATGCAGCGCCAGGGCATCGACCCGCGCCAGCTGGGCCTGGACTTCAACCGCCTGCGCGACGAGATGCGGGAGAAGGCCACCCTGGAGGTGAAGGGCACGCTCCTGTTCGAGGCCATCGCCCAGCAGCAGAACATCCAGGCGTCCGACGAAGAGGTGGAGAAGCGCATCGAGGACCTGGCCATCGAGGCCAACCAGCCGGTCGCCCAGGTGAAGAAGTACTTCAAGGGCCCGGACGAGCGCCTTGGGTTGTCTCTGCGACTTCGCGAGGAAAAGACGATTGAATTCCTCAAGGGCCGGGCGAAGTATTCTTGAGGCTTTTCCTTCAGGGTTCCTGAGTCCCTTCTAGAGGTCCATCCGACATGCCCTTCATGCCCGTCCCCTACGTCATCGAGCAGACCCACCGGGGTGAGCGCTCGTACGACATCTACAGCCGGCTCCTGAAGGACCGCATCGTCATGCTGGGAACGGAGATCGACGATGACGTGGCCAACGCCATCGTCGCCCAGCTCCTGTTCCTGGAGTCGGAAGACCCGGACAAGGACATCAACCTCTACATCAACTCGCCTGGTGGCTCCGTGACGGCGGGGCTCGCCATCTACGACACGATGCAGTACGTCAAGGCGCCCGTCTCCACCATCTGCGTGGGGCAGGCGGCCTCCATGGGCGCCGTGCTGCTGCTGGCCGGCGCGAAGGGCAAGCGCTACTCGCTGCCCTCCAGCCGCATCATGATCCACCAGCCGCTCGGCGGCGCGCGTGGTCAGGCGACGGACATTGAAATCCAGGCCCGCGAAATCCTCCGGATGAAGGCGAAGCTCAACGAGCTCATCGTCAAGCACACCGGCCAGACGATCGAGCGCGTGGAGAAGGACACGGACCGCGACTACTTCATGGGCGCCACGGAGGCGAAGGCGTACGGCATCCTCGACGCCATCCAGGACCCTCGAAAGGTCGTGGGCGTGAAGCCGGACGAGAAGAAGTAGACACACCGACATCTGAACGGGCCGGGGCGTCAGGCACCCGGTCGGCGGCCGGGGGTGCTGGGAATCTTCTCCCGGGCCTCCGGCCTTCTCGTTTCTCCCGCCGCCGGCATTTTCCCCTTGTTAAGTACCCGGAAGGTGCGTGGACGTTCCGGATGGGGGCTGACTAGATTGGGCAGGGGCAGGGGACCGGACGCGAAGCGGGTTGGGGCCTTTCAGGCGCAGCGAGGGATTTCATGGCGGGTAAGAACGTGGAGAAGCGAGACAACCAGACCCTCTGCTGCTCCTTCTGCGGCAAGTCGCAGAAGGAGGTGAAGAAGCTCATCGCGGGCCCGACGGTCTACATCTGCGACGAGTGCATCGGGCTGTGCAACGACATCATCGCGGAGGAGATCGACCGCGAGGAGACCAAGGACACCAAGCTGCGCATCCCCCGGCCCTCGGAAATCAAGGCCGTGCTGGACGAGTACGTGGTGGGCCAGGAGCGCGCGAAGAAGACGCTCTCCGTGGCGGTGCACAACCACTACAAGCGCATCGAGTCCAAGGTCGCGATGGACGACGTGGAGCTGCAGAAGAGCAACATCCTGCTGCTCGGCCCCACGGGCTCCGGCAAGACGCTGCTCGCGCAGACGCTGGCGCGCATCCTCAACGTCCCCTTCACCATCGCGGACGCCACGTGCCTCACGGAGGCCGGCTACGTCGGCGAGGACGTGGAGAACATCATCGTCAACCTGCTCCAGGCCGCGGACCACGACATCGAGCGCGCGCAGCGGGGCATCGTCTACATCGACGAAATCGACAAGATCGCCCGCAAGTCGGAGAACCCGTCCATCACCCGCGACGTGAGCGGCGAGGGCGTGCAGCAGGCGCTCTTGAAGATCATCGAAGGCACGGTGGCCAACGTCCCGCCCAAGGGTGGCCGCAAGCACCCGCAGCAGGAGTTCCTGCAGGTGGACACCACCAACATCCTCTTCATCTGCGGCGGCGCGTTCGGCGGCCTGGAGCAGGTGATTGAACGGCGCCTGGGGGGCCGCAGCCTGGGCTTCGGCGCGGAGATTCAATCGCGCAAGCAGCGCAACCTCAGCGAGCTGCTCAAGCACGTGGAGCCGGAGGACCTGCTCAAGTTCGGCATGATTCCGGAGTTCATCGGCCGTCTGCCCATCATCACCGCGCTGGAGGAGCTGGACGAAGGCGCGCTCGTGAACATCCTGGGCGAGCCCAAGAACGCGCTCACCAAGCAGTACCGCAAGCTCTTCGAACTGGACGGCGTGTCGCTGAAGTTCACCGACGGGGCCCTGAAGGCCATCGCGTCGGAGGCCATCCGCCGCAAGGCGGGCGCCCGCGGCCTGCGCTCCATCCTGGAGACGGCCATGCTGGACGTGATGTACGAAATCCCGTCCCGCAAGACGGCCCGCGAGGTGCTCATCTCCGAGGAGGTCATCCTCAAGAAGAGCGAGCCCGTCGTCCTGCACTCGCAGGACAACAAGGAGACGCCGGAGCCGAAGAAGGAATCCGCCTGAGCGGACTCATCCTCCAGGGGCTCGCAAGGGCCTGACGGGGATGGCGGGGCGCGTCACGGTCTTGGACCGGGGCGCGCCCCCTGTTCTTGCGGGCCTCCAGGCGGGGGACCGGGCCGCACTTTTTCCGGGCCGGGGGCAGGGGCTTCTTGTATCTGCTGTCCCCCATGAGAAAGCTGCTCATGCCTGCCCTGCTGTCGCTCGTGGCCTGCACTTCCTCGAAGGAAGCCACTCGCGAAGAGGCCCCTGCCTCCGCGTCCTCGCAAGCCCCGGCGGCGGCCGGCGACCGCGCTCCGGCCCGGGAGGGCCCTTCCCGCATGGCCTATCCGGCGACCCGTTCCGAAGCGGTGGTGGACACGCTGCACGGCCAGCAGGTGGCGGACCCGTACCGCTGGCTGGAGGACGAGAAGGCCCCGGAGGTCCAGGCCTGGATGAAGGCGCAGGACGGCTTCACCCGCGACGCGCTGGCGAAGATGCCGGGCCGCGACGCGCTGACGAAGCGCTTCACGGAGCTGTTCTACGTGGACTCGGTGACGGCGCCCTTCCGCCGGGGCAACCGCTTCTTCTACATGCGGACCCACAAGGACAAGGAGAAGGCCATCGTCTACTGGAAGGACGGCGAGTCCGGACAGGAGAAGGTGCTGCTGGACCCGAACGCCATGAGCAAGGAGGCCCCGGTGTCCCTGGGCCGGTGGGTGCCGTCGTGGGACGGCAAGCGCGTGGCCTTCCCGGTGCGCCCCAACGCCGCGGACGAGGCCACCCTGCACGTCATCGACGTGGACACCGGTGAGTGGTCCAAGGTCGACGTGATTGAGGGCGCCAAGTACGCCAACACGAACTGGACCCCGGACGGCAAGGGCTTCTACTACGAGTGGCTGCCCACGGACCCCTCCATCCCGGTGGACGCGCGCCCGGGCTACACCACGCTCAAGTTCCACAAGCTGGGCCAGGACCCGAAGAACGACGTGGTGGTGCACGAGCGCACGGGCGACCCCACCACCTTCCTCCAGGGCGACCTGTCGCGCGACGGCAAGTACCTCTTCGCCTCCATCCTGCGCGGCTGGAGCGAGAACGACGTCTACTGGAAGCACCCGCAGGACAAGGACTGGCGGCTGCTCGTGAAGGGCCAGGGCGCCAAGTACAGCGTCCTCGCCTGGAAGGACCGCTTCTACGTCGTCACCGACGAGGGCGCCCCGCGCCAGCGCGTCTTCGCCGTGGACCCGAAGAAGTCCGAGCGCGCGAACTGGAAGGAAGTGGTGGCGGAGGACCCGAAGGCGGCGCTGGAGAGCGTGTCGCTGGTGGGCGGCCACCTGGCGCTGGAGTACCTCAAGGACGCGACCACGGAGCTGCGCATCACCACCCTGGAGGGCAAGCCCGTGCGCACCGTGCAGCTGCCGGGCGTGGGCGCCGCCAGCAACCTGGTGGGCCTGGAGGACCAGGACGACGCCTACTTCTCCTACAGCTCCTTCACCACGCCCCGGCAGGTGTACCGGACGTCCGTGAAGAGCGGGAAGGTGGACCTGTGGGCGAAGGTGGAGGTGCCCATGGACCCGGACGCGTACACGACGGAGCAGGTCTTCTACACGTCGAAGGACGGCACGAAGGTGCCCATGTTCCTCGTCTACAAGAAGGGCCTGAAGAAGGACGGAAATGCGCCCACGCTGCTGTACGGGTACGGCGGCTTCTTCGTCAGCATGCAGCCCTCCTTCCGCGCGAGCATCCTGCCCTGGCTGGACGCGGGCGGCGTCTACGCGGTGGCCAACCTGCGCGGGGGCGGCGAGTACGGCACCGCCTGGCATGACGCGGGCAAGGGCGCGAACAAGCAGAACGTCTTCGACGACTTCGCCGGCGCGGCCGAGTACCTGGCCCGGGAGAAGTACACGCAGGCGAAGAAGCTGGCCATCTACGGCGGCAGCAACGGCGGCCTGCTGGTGGGCGCGGCCATGACGCAGCGCCCGGAGCTGTACGGCGCGGTGGTGTGCGGCGTGCCGCTCTTGGACATGGTGCGCTTCCACCTGTTCGGCAGCGGGCGGACGTGGGTGCCGGAGTACGGGTCGGCGGAGGACTCCGCGCAGTTCAAGACCCTGTACGCCTATTCGCCCTACCACCACGTCCAGCAGGACGTGCGGTACCCGGCGCTCCTGATGATGAGCTCGGACACGACGACCGCGTGGACCCCATGCACGCGCGCAAGTTCGTGGCGGCGGTGCAGAACGCGAAGGGCAATCCGGCGCCCACGTTGCTACGCATCGAGGCGAACGCGGGCCACGGAGGGGCGGACCAGGTGGCCAAGGCCATTGAATCCAGCGTCGACATGTACGCCTTCCTCTTCCAGGTCCTGGACGTTGCACGGCCGGATGCCGGGGTAGCGGCCGAGAGCCGCTAGAATCAGGGCAGCACACACTTCTGCCTGCCGGTGTTCCCTTGAAGGCAGGCTGCAGGCCCCCAATCTTGTGACGGGAACGGGGCCTGGGACCGGCGTGTTATAGAGCGGTGTTTCACCCTGCATGCGCGCTTGGGCGCCATGCGGGCAACTCTTCAAGGGCCCGCCTGTATGGTGGGCCAGCGGGTGGCGGATACATGTTCTTCGGACGTGACGACAAGAAGGAAGCCCAGAAGCGGGGACTCACCATCCCGCTCTTGCCCCTTCGGGACATCATCGTGTTCCCGCACATGGTGGTTCCGCTGTTCGTCGGCCGGGAGAAGTCCATCGCGGCCCTGAAGGACGCGATGGCCCACAAGGGGCCGGATGACAAGGCGGTCATCCTGCTGGCCGCGCAGAAGAAGGCCAAGACGAACGACCCCTCGCCCGACGACATCTTCCACTTCGGCACCATCGGCCACCTCATCCAGCTCCTCCCGCTGCCCGACGGCACGATGAAGGTCCTGGTGGAGGGCGTGCGCCGCGCCAAGGTGAAGAAGTTCCACCCCAACGACTCGTTCTTCATGGTCGAGGTGGACGAAGTCGAGGAGCAGCTGGAGAAGAGCGTGGAGCTGGAGGCGCTGGTGCGCTCCGTCCACTCCGTCTTCGAAGCCTTCGTGAAGCTCAACAAGCGCATCCCGCCGGAGATGCTGATGCAGGTCGCCAGCATCGACGACCCGGCGCGCCTGGCGGACACCATCGTCGCGCACCTGTCGCTGAAGCTGAACGACAAGCAGGCGCTGCTCGAGACGGAGTCCCCGGCCAAGCGCCTGGAGAAGCTCTACGAGCTGATGCAGGGCGAGATCGAGATCCTCCAGGTGGAGAAGAAGATCCGCACGCGCGTCAAGAAGCAGATGGAGAAGACCCAGAAGGAGTACTACCTGAATGAGCAGATGCAGGCCATTCAGAAGGAGCTGGGTGAGCGCGACGAGTTCAAGAACGAGATCCAGGAGATTGAAGAGAAGCTGAAGAACAAGCGGATGAGCAAGGAGGCCACGCTCAAGGTCAAGAAGGAGCTGAAGAAGCTCCGGATGATGAGCCCGATGAGCGCCGAGGCCACGGTCGTCCGCAACTACATCGACTGGATCATCAGCCTGCCCTGGTACGACGAGACCCAGGACCGGCTGGACGTCACCGAAGCGGAGCGGGTGCTCAACGAGGACCACTACGGCCTGAAGAAGCCGAAGGAGCGCATCCTCGAGTACCTCGCCGTGCAGCAGCTGGTGAAGAAGCTCAAGGGCCCCGTGCTGTGCTTCGTGGGGCCCCCGGGCGTGGGCAAGACGTCGCTGGCGCGCAGCATCGCGCGGGCCACGGGCCGCAAGTTCGTGCGCCTGTCCCTGGGCGGCGTGCGTGACGAGGCGGAGATCCGCGGCCACCGCCGCACGTACATCGGCGCGATGCCGGGCAAGCTCATCCAGTCCCTGAAGAAGGCGGGCAGCAACAACCCCGTGTTCCTCCTGGACGAGATCGACAAGATGTCCACGGACTTCCGTGGCGACCCGAGCGCGGCGCTGCTGGAGGTGCTGGACCCGGAGCAGAACCACAACTTCAACGACCACTACCTGGACCTGGACTACGACCTGTCCAAGGTGATGTTCATCTGCACCGCGAACACGATGCACAACATCCCCGGTCCGCTGCAGGACCGCATGGAGGTGATTCGCATCGCGGGGTACACCGAGCCGGAGAAGCTCTCCATCGCGCGGCGCTACCTGATTCCGAAGGAGCAGGAGGCCAACGGCCTCGCGGACCTGAAGATCGACATCACCAACGACGCGCTGAAGACCATCGTGCACCGGTACACGCGCGAGTCGGGGGTGCGTTCGCTGGAGCGTGAGATTGGCGGCGTGTTCCGCAAGATTGCCCGCGACGTGCTGAAGAACGGCAAGCGGGACCTCATCGAGGTGGACCGCAAGCAGGCGATGAAGTTCCTGGGCACGCCCCGCTTCCGCTACGGCGTGGCGGAGCGCGAGGACCAGGTGGGCATCGTCACGGGCCTCGCGTGGACGGAGCTGGGCGGCGAAATCCTGACCACGGAAGCCACGTCCATGCCGGGCAAGGGCAAGCTCATCATCACCGGCAAGCTGGGTGAGGTGATGCAGGAGTCCGCCCAGGCGGCCATGTCCTACGTGCGCAGCCGCGCGGAGCGCTTCGGCATCGACCGCAAGGTGTTCGAGAACTACGACATCCACGTCCACCTGCCGGAGGGCGCGATTCCCAAGGACGGTCCGTCCGCGGGCGTCACCATGGCCACGGCGCTGGTGAGCGCGCTCACGCGCGTGCCGGTCCGCAGGGACGTGGCGATGACGGGTGAAATCACGCTGCGCGGCCGCGTGCTGCCCATCGGCGGCCTGAAGGAGAAGACGCTGGCGGCGCACCGCGCGGGCATCAAGACGGTCCTCATCCCGAAGGCGAACAAGAAGGACCTGAAGGACATCCCGCTGAAGATCCGCAAGGCGCTGCGCATCGTCCCGGTGGAGTTCGTGGACGACGTGCTGCGTGAGGCGCTGCTGCTGGAGAAGCCGGAGGAGTTCGGCCGCAAGGGCGCCGGGGACAACCTGAAGGTGGGGCTGTCCGTGACGGAGGCGGTGTCCACGCCTTCCTCGCCGGCCTCCTGAGGCCTTGAGTCCCGGGCCCCTTGAGGGGGCCTGGGCTGGGTGGTGACGAAGCCAGGATGCCGGCCGACCAGGAGTCGCCGGTCTCCTGGCTTCTCTCTTTTTTGGGCGCCGGTCGGGGTAGAACGCGGGCGGTGGCTCCTCGCGCGCGAATCCTGTCCTACTCCCTGGTGCTGGTGATGGCCGCGGCCTGCGGGCCGTGCGGCTTCCAGCCCGAGCCGGGCGTGAAGGTGGTGGTGCCCGCGATGCCCACCACGCTCGACTGGAGCCACTCGGATCCGATGAGCTGGGTGAACTACCCGGTGATGCTGGCCACGCAGAAGGGGCTCACCACGCTGGGGGTGGACCACTCCGTCCAGCCGGGCCTGGCGGAGCGGTGGGAGCGCGAGGCGGACGCGGCCGGGCACGAGGTCTACACCTTCCACCTGCGGCCGGACGTGACGTGGTCAGACGGCTCGCCCGTCACGGCGCGCGACTTCGTCTTCGGGTGGCACCGGGCCCTGCTGGGCCGCGAGCGCGGTGAGATGGCGGACCTCCAGGGCGCGGAGGAGGTGCTCGCGCTGCTGGAGCGCGCGGCGCCGGACGCGGAGGTGAAGGCCGCGCTGTCGCGCGTGGGCGTGGAGGCGGTGGATGCGCGGACGCTGCGGGTGACGCTGGCGCGGCCTCGCAGCTACTTCCTGGCGCGGCTCGCGAACGTGTACCTGTTCTTTCCCGCGCCTTCGGCGGACCTGGAGGGCAAGTCGGACGAGGCGGTGCGCGACTACTTCGACCGGCCCCGGGACGGGCGTCCGCTGGCGGTGGGGCCTTATCGTGTGGAGCGGTGGGACCGCGCGGGGGAGCGCGTGCGGCTGGTCTACAACCCGCGCAGCGCGTTCCCTCCGCCGATGGGGCCGGGGGAGACGCCAGCGCCGGTGCTGACGTTGATGAAGTCGGAGATTGGCCCGGCGCTGTATGAGCGGGGCCGCGTGGACTTCGTGTTCGTGGACAGCGCGGCGGCGCTGCGCGGGATGCGGGCGTCGGACCTGAAGCGCGAGCCGCTGTTGTCCACGTACTTCCTGGCCTTCAACACGGAGCGTCCGCCGTTGGACCGGCCGGAGGTGCGCCGGGCGCTGGCGCGGGCGCTGGACCGGGAGGCGCTGCTCGCGGGGCTGTTGCCG
>NZ_JBKGHJ010000137.1:0-17416 GCF_046520365.1 Corallococcus sp. 4LFB | reverse complement strand
GGCTCCGCGACCGCGACCACGCGGCCGCCAGGACGGGCCTCCACGCGCACGGGCGTGCCCGGCGGCAGCGGCCTGCGGGCGATCTCCACCGCGAGCGCGCGGTGAGCGTCTTCTCGATTTCACGCTGCAGGTAGCGCGCGCCGAACTGCGGCGAGTAGCCGCGCTCCACCAGCCGGTCCACCACCTCCGGCGTGACCTCCACGTCCAGGGCGCGGGCGCGGATGCCCTCGCGCTCCAGCACGCGGCCCACCTCGCGCTGGGCAATCTTGCGGATGTCCACGCGCGACAGCGGCCGGAAGTGGCAGATGGCGTCGAAGCGGTTGAGGAACTCCGGGCGGAAGGCCTCCGCGATGCGGCGGTCCACCTCCGACACCTGCTCCTCGGCGCGCTTGTGCGCGGCGAAGCCCAGGCCCGCCTCGCGGTACACCTCCGAGCCCACGTTGGACGTGGCCACGATGAGCGTGTTGTTGCACGACACCGCTTCACCCGCGCCGTTGACGAAGGTGCCCTCGTCGAAGAGCTGGAGGAAGCGGTCGTGCACGCTGCGCGCGGCCTTCTCGAACTCGTCCAGCAGCAGCACGGTGAACACCTTGCCGTCGAGCAGCGCGGACAGCTCTCCGCGCCGCGTCTCCAGCCCGGGCGCCCACGACGCGCCGAAGGGGACGCTCTCGTCGCCGTCGTTGGGGTAGTCCGCCATGTTGAGGCGCACCAGCCTGTCGGCGGAGCCGAAGAGGTACTCCGCCAGCAGCTTCGCCAGCTGCGTCTTGCCCACGCCCGTGGGCCCGGCGAAGAGGAACACACCCAGCGGGCGGCGCGGGTCGTTGAGCCCCGCCTTGAGCAGCGCCACCGAGCGCAGCACCGCGGCCACCGCGTCCGTCTGGCCCAGCAGCCGCTCCCCGAAGAAGCGCTCCGTCTCCTCCAGGTCCAGCGGCATCGCGTCGTCCACGACGAAGCGGGGCAGGCGCGTGGCGGCGCAGAAGCGGGTGAGCACGTCCTCCGGCCCCACGTGGTCGCGCGCCACGCCCGCGGCCTCCGCCGCCGTCTCCTTGAGCAGCTCGATCGCCTTGCGCGGCATGTGCTGCGCCAGGAGGAACTTCGCGGACAGGCGCAGCGCCAGGTCGCACGCGGCCGGGTCGATGGGCAGCCGCAGCTCGCGCTCCAGCTCCTCCGCCACGCGGCCGACGATCCAGCGCGCCTTGTCCAGCGGCGGCTCGTTGAGGGGCAGCAGGTGGAGCCGTTCAGCCAGGGCCTCGTCGGCGCGCAGCAGCTCCTGCACGCGCTTGGGTTCGGTCTCGAAGATGAAGCGCAGGCCGCCGGTGCGCAGCGCGCGCACGGCCACCGGGGCCAGGGGGCCGCCCAGGGCCACCGGCAGGTCGCGGATGTAGACGATGGGGCAGGGGTGGCGGCCCAGGTGGATGAGCAGCTCCTCGAAGGACTCCGCGGCCTGGCGCTGGGTGCTGCGCGCCAGGATGTTCGCGACGGACACCTCCACGAGCCGCGCCTGGGCCAGCTCTCCGTCCACGCGCCCTTCGGCGATGCGGCGGGCCACCTCCTGCACGAGCGCGCTCTTGCCCACGCCGGGCTCGCCCGCCAGCAGCGGGTGCTTGCCACCACGCGCCAGCAGCCCCAGCACCTCCGTCACGGCGGTGTCCACGCCGTGGGCGGCCGGCAGCTTGCCCTCGCGCGCCATCGCGGTGAGGTCGCGGTCGATGAGCCGCTCCTGGTCTTCGCTCTTCCTCGTCGCCATGGTGTGGTCCGGAACGCCCCCTCGACGTGCGGCACTCTAACCGTTGCGGCGCGGAAGCGAAGTCCCGGCCCGTTTCCGCGTGGGCCGGGACCTTACGCTTCCAGCTCCGTGTGCCAGTAGGCCACGTCCCTCAGGAACTTGCGCCAGGACAGGGGCAGGCCCTTCTCCACGAGGAACGACACCACCAGCGCGTCCGGCAGCCGCTTCGGCTTCGCGGGCACGGTGCGCAGCGTCATGCGCGCCTGGGCCGGGGTGCGGTTGCCCTTCTTCTGGTTGCAGGGCACGCAGGCGATGACGATGTTCTCCCAGCTCGTGCGGCCGCCCTGCGCGCGCGGCATCACGTGATCATACGTCGCCTCCGGCCGGGTCACCTTGCGGCCGCAGTACTGGCATCGGCACTGGTCGCGCTGGTAGACGTTCTCGCGGCTGAAGCGCACGCCGCGCGGGCCCTTCCACAGGGCGCGCACGAAGCGGATGACGGACGGCATGCGCAGCTCCACCGTCACGGAGCGGATGACGCGGTCCTCGTACTCCTCGACGACCTCCACCTTGCCCTGCACGAGCAGCATGACGGCGCGTTGCCACGGGATGCGTGCGACGGGTTCGTAGGACTGGCTCAGCACCAGCGTTTCCATGACAGCAGGCCTTTCGGGCGGGACAGGCCGCCAGGGAGTCGAACCCTGCTCGTCCGGATTTGGAGTCCAGACGGCACCCGGTGCGCGGCCTATGGGTGGAACTGGGAAGCGAAGAGGGAGCGCGGGAGCCCGGGCATGAAGAAGGCCGGGTTCCCTTCGAGGGGAGCCCGGCCTCCAGGGCCCTGCCGCGTCGGAGACGGGCGGGTGCCTTCAGGCGCCGGGCGAGGCGAGGCGAAAGGACGCGAAGCCCCGCCAGCGGCACGTGGAAGGAGCGGTCACCGGGCTGGGACGCGAGGACGCATCGATGCCGTGACCGGAAGGATTCAGGTGCTTGAGGTTCATCGGGGCCTGCTTCGTCGCCTGGCGCATCGGGACCGCTCCTTTCGCTCCCAGCGACGGCGGCGGAAATTCAGTCCTGACAGGCGAGCAGGCAGGACGTCGGGCCTGGCCGGTGCGGACCGGGGCCCGCTCCCGTCGCCGCCGTTGAGCGCTCAGGCCCTCAGGGCTTGGGGGCCGTCGCGGTGGCGGGCTTGAGGTGGCGGTTGAAGAAGTCCAGGGCGCGGCGGTCCACCTCCGCCTCGTTCTTCTTCTTCTTGAAGCCGTGGCCCTCGTCGGGGAGCAGCAGGTACTCCACGGGGACGCCGTTCTTCTTCACCGCCGCGACGATGTCGTCCGACTCCGCCTGGAGCACGCGCGGGTCGTTGGCGCCCTGCACGACGAACAGCGGCTTCTTGATGTTGTCCGCGTGGAAGAGGGGGGAGATCTCCTTGAGCATCGCCTCCTGCGTCTCCGGGTTGCCCATCTCCTGCATCATGGCCTGACGGAAGGCGCCCCACTGGGGCGGCATGCTCTTCAGCGTGCGCAGCCAGTTGGACGGGCCGAAGACGTCCACGCCCACGTTGAAGGCGTCCGGGTGGAAGGCGAGCGCCGCCAGCACCATGTAGCCGCCGTAGCTGCCGCCGATGATGCCCACGTGCGCGCCGTCCACGTACGGCAGGCTCGCCAGGTACTTGCGCGCCTCCACGCAGTCGCGCAGCGGCTCCTTGCCGTGCTTCTGGTCGTCCGCGCGCAGGAACGTCTTGCCGTAGCCCGCGCTGCCCCGGTTGTTGATGCCCAGCACCACGTAGCCGTGGTTGACCAGGAACTGGACGAAGTTGTTGTAGCCCCGGCTCGTCTGTCCGCCCGGACCGCCGTGCACGAAGACGAGCGCGGGGGCCTTGTTCTGGGCCGTGGCCTGGTGCGGCTTGTAGAGCAGGTTGGGGATCTCCATCCCGTCGAAGGACTTGAAGCGCACCACCTGCGCGTCCACCAGGTCCTCCGAGTCCAGCTCGCGGCTCATCGTGTCCGTCACGCGCGTGGTCTTCTTCGTGGCCAGGTCCTGGACGTAGAGGTTCGCGGAGGTGCGGTCCGTCTCCAGCAGGACCGCCAGCTGCTTCTCGTCACGGGAGAAGACGACGTCGGAGATCATCCCGGAGGGGAGCTGCGTCAGCGGAACCTGGGTGCCGGCCTTCACGTCGTGCAGGCGCACCTCGATGCCCGCGTCCACGTTGACGAGGGAGACGCGGAACGCGCCCGTGCGCGAGAAGGTGCTGCCGTAGATGTCCCAGTCCGCCTTCTCCACGTCCTCCCACTTGCCGGCCTCCTTCGCCGGGCGCACCACCCGGGTGAACTCCGAGCCGTCGTCCGTAATGACGTACAGCTCCCCGGTCACGGGGTGGATGTCCCCCACCCGGTAGCTGGCCGTGCCCGTGTGCGGTGTGAGGTTCTTCAGCGTCTTCGTCGCGACGTCGTAGCGCCACACGTTGCCGTCCGACGTGGTGAGCGCTTCCTCCAGCGCCACCCAGCTCTCGTCCGGGGCCACGCCGGCGACGCCGAACCCCTTGTCGTTCCGGGCCAGGAGCGTGCGCGCGTACGTCTTCGCGTCATGGCGGTACACGTCCATGGCGCCCGGGTCGCGCTCGTTGGTCATGACGTAGAACGCCTTGTCGTCGCGGCTGAAGCCCAGGAAGTGGGCGACGCCCTTCTTCATGGGCGTGAGGTCCTTCTCCTTGCCGTCCGGCGTGCGCACGTAGACGTGCGTCTGCTCGTTGCCACCCTGGTCGCGCTCGAAGAGGAAGCGGCTGTCGGTCGGGAAGACGCCCACCACCCGGATGCTGTCCGTCTTCGAGCGCGTCAGCGCCGTGGCCTTGCCCCCACCCACCGGCACGCTGTTCACGTTGAAGATGCCGGACGCGTTCGACGAGAAGAGCAGCTGCTTGCCGTCCGAGGAGAAGACAGGGCCCATCACGTCCGTGGACCCCATGAACTGCTCCACCGTGTACTGCTTCGACGGCCGGGCCGCCGTGGCCGCCTTCACGGCCGGGGCCGGCTTCGGAGCAGGAGGGGCGGCGGGCGGCGCGGCCCCCAGGAGCGGCAGGAGCAGCGCGGGCGCGACAAGGCGGGACAGGGTCTTCCAGACGTGCATGGGGCCTCCGGGAGCGGCGGACAGGGGGACTCTGGGCCAGCCCCCGCCGGGTTCAACAGAGGGCGGCGACAAACCTGACATAAGGCTGTCACGGCCCGGGGCGACATTGATTGCGTTCCCACAACGCGGCACCGGAGAGATCGCCATGACCCAGAACGACCTTCAGAAGAGCCCTGCCCAGCGCGGCGTGCAGACCTACGCGGGCGGCTGCCTGTGTGGCGCCGTGCGTTACGAGGCCACCGTGGACCTGGCGGGCGTGAGCCGCTGCAACTGCACCATCTGCATGAAGTACGGCTACGGCGGCGGCGCGGGGATGAAGCCTGACGCCTTCCTCCTCCTGAAGGGCCAGGAGGCCCTCAAGAAGTACGGGCGCGACGGCAGCCCCAACACCCGCAGCTTCTGCGGGCGCTGCGGCGTCGTGTGCTTCGGTGACGGCGACGTCCCGGAGCTGGGCGGGAAGTTCGTCTCCATCTACGTCAACACGCTGGATGACGTGGACCCGTCGCTGCTCACCTTCGGGTACTGGGACGGCCGGCACGACAACTGGGCGGCCGGGATGCGCCCCACGCCGTGGCCCTTCCAGGCCGTCGCCTGAGGCCTACACACTCCCCGCCGCGGCCCGGCCCGCGGCGCGGCCGGAGAAGATGCAGCCGCCCAGGAACGTGCCTTCCAGGGCGCGGTAGCCGTGGACGCCACCGCCTCCGAAGCCGGCCACCTCGCCTGCCGCATAGAGCCCCGGGATGGTCTGTCCCCGGGCGTTGAAGACACGGCCCTGGAGGTCGGTCTCGAAGCCGCCCAGCGTCTTGCGCGTGAGGATGTTCAGCTTCACGCCGATGAGGGGCCCCGCCTTGGGGTCCAGGATGCGGTGCAGCTTCGCGGTGCGCACCAGCTTGTCGCCCCGGTAGTTGCGCGCCTGCCGGATGGCGGCCAGCTGCAGGTCCTTGCCGAAGGGGTTGTCCAGCTGCAGGTCGCGGGCCTTCACCTCGCGCTCCACGGTGGCGAAGTCCAGCAGCGGGGTTTCCGTCTTCGCGTTCATCCCGGCGACCAGGTCGCGCAGGTTGTCGGAGACGACGAAGTCCTCGCCCTTCTCCTTGAATGCCTCCACCGGGCCCATGGCCTTCTTGCCCACGGCGCGGTTGAGCACGCCCAGCCAGTCCTTGCCGGTGAGGTCCGGGTTCTGCTCCGAGCCGGAGAGCGCGAACTCCTTCTTGATGATCCACTGGTTGAGGATGAACCAGGTGTGCTCGTGGCCCGTCTTGAGGATGTGCTCCAGCGTGCCCAGCGTGTCGAAGCCGGGGAACAGCGGCGGCGGCAGGCGCTTGCCGGTGGCGTCCAGCCACAGCGAGCTGGGGCCCGGCAGGATGCGGATGCCGTGGCGGGGCCAGATGGGGTTCCAGTTCCGCACCCCCTCCGTGTAGTGCCACATTCGGTCGCGGTTGATGAGGCGCCCGCCCGCGGCCTCCGTGATGGCGATCATCCGGCCGTCCACGTGGTCGGGGACGCCTTGAATCATGAACTTCGGCGCGGGGCCCATGCGCTGGGGCCACGCCTTGCGGACCAGCTCGTGGTTGCCGCCGATGCCGCCGGACGTGACGATGACGGCGCTCGCGCGCAATTCGAAGTCACCCACCGTCACGCGCGAGCTGCTGACGCCGCGCGGGACGTCCGTGGGCTCCAGCCGCATGCCGCGCACGCCCACCACCGCGCCATTCTGCGTGAGCAGCTCGTCCACGCGGCAGCGGAAGTGGAAGGTGAGGGTGCCCTTCGCCTCGGCGGCCTTGGCCCGGCGCACGAAGGGCTCCACCACGCCGGGGCCGGTGCCCCAGGTGACGTGGAAGCGGGGGACGGAGTTGCCGTGGCCCACGGCGCCGTAGCCGCCGCGCTCCGCCCAGCCCACGACGGGGAACCAGCTCATGCCCTGCTGCACCAGCCAGGGGCGCATCTCGCCCGCGGCGAAGTCGACGAAGGCCTCCGCCCACTGGCGCGGCCAGTGGTCCTCCTCGCGGTCGAAGCCGGCGGTGCCCAGCCAGTCCTCCATCGCGAGCGCGTGCGAGTCCTTGATGCCCATGCGCCGCTGCTCGGGCGAGTCCACGAGGAACAGGCCACCGAACGACCAGAACGCCTGGCCGCCCAGGTTCTGCGGCCCCTCCTGGTCCACCACGGCGACGCGCTTGCCCGCGTCCGCGAGCTCCGTCGCGGCGACGAGTCCGGCGAGCCCTCCGCCGACGACGATGACATCCACTTCCTGTCCCATGCCGTGCCTCCCGGTCGCACCTGGCGCGCGGATGATAGCGGCTCGCGCGGCTTGCGCGGGGCCGTTCACCTGCGCATCTCAATGCTCCCGGGCGTAGACTCCCCGCGCATGGAATCCGGAGCGAAGGGCAACGCGGGACCGCTGGGGCATGACGCCGCCGCCTACGCGCAGCGTCAGGAGGGGCTGTCCCCAGAGCCGCTGCGGGACGCGGCCTGGAGCGTGGCGGGGCAGCGGGCCTTCGGCGTGGTGCTCGACGTGGGCTCGGGCAGTGGCGGGTGGATCCGCAGGCTGCGGCGCAACCCGGCCGTCGAACGCATCCTCAGCACGGACATCCACGACGCGGGCGTCAGCCGCCTGCCGGGCGTGGAGTTCCAGCAGCGGGACGTGTCGCGGGACGCGCTGCCGTGGGGCGACGCGTCGGTGGACTGGGTGTTCGCCATCGAGGTGCTGGAGCACCTGGCCAACCCGCGCCACTTCGTGAAGGAGTCCTTCCGCGTGCTCAAGCCCGGAGGCCACCTCTTCTTCACCACGCCCAACAACGACAGCCTGACGGCGCGGCTGTCCTTCCTCGTCCGGGGCTACTTCCCCGCGTTCTGCGAGCAGGACTACCGGGACTCGGGGCACATCACGCCCATCACGGAGCTGGACGCGCGGCGCATGGCCGTGGAGGCGGGCTTCCAGTCCATCGACTTCGACTACCCGCTGCCCGGGCGCATCCCGCGCAGCAGCGTGTACTGGCAGCGGCTCCTGCCCGGGCTGCGCGGCCGGTGGTGGAGCGACGGGCTGTTCGCGCTGCTGACCCGGCCCCGCTGAAAAAGGCGCACGCGAAGGACTGGCCGCCTGTTCAGGCTCCATGCTAGCCCTGCCTCGGGCCACGAGCCGGAGGGCGCGGATGCAACAGCGTTGCGTGTGGGTGGGGACGGATCCGCTGTACCAGACCTACCACGACGAGGAGTGGGGCGTGCCGGTGCGCGACAGCCGCGCGCTCTGGGAGATGCTGATGCTGGAGGGCTTCCAGGCCGGGCTCGCCTGGATTGTCATCCTGCGAAAGCGCGAGGCCTTCCGGAAGGCGTTCAAGGGCTTCGACCCCAAGGTGGTGGCGCGCTTCACGCAAGAAGACGTCACGCGCCTGATGGCGGACGAGGGCATCGTCCGGGCCCGCGCGAAGATTGAAGCGACCATCGGCAACGCGCGCGCGTACTTGAAGATGCAGGAGGCGGGCGAGGACTTCTCCTCGTTCGTCTGGGGCATGGCGGGCGGGAAACCCATCCGCAATGTCTGGAAGGGCCGGGGTGACGTGCCGGCGAAGACGGAGCTGTCGGAGGCGTACTCCAAGGCCTTCAAGCAGCGCGGCTTCAAGTTCGTGGGGCCGGTCATCGTCTACGCGTGGATGCAGGCCACGGGCATCGTGGATGACCACACGGTGGACTGCTTCCGGCACGGCTGAGCTGGAGCCTGGGTCTCACGGCGCCGGGCATGAAGGCGCGGCGAAGCAGGTCCAGAGCAGGGGGCGTCCTTCTCCACGGCGACGGTGATGGCCTTGCCGAGCACCGCGGCCCGGTCCGGGACCAGGACCCGGGTGTCCGTGAGCGGGCCGGAGTCCCCAGGCCCCGTCGACCTTCGCCAGATACTTTCGAGCCATGACCGTGCCGAGAGGGGCACCGTGACGGTGTGGGTGAGCATGCTGTTCGCGTGCTCCGGTCGCAAGACGGAGGCCGTGACCAGCTGGCGGTGCACGGAGCGGGAAGCGAGGTTCGGATCGCCGGTCTTCCGCGGCTGGAGCTGCGCGGGCAACCCACTCGTCGACCCGCTTGACCGAAGCCGAAGCCCATCATCGCCAGTCGGGTGCGCACCACGCCAGCCGCGTCCGCTCCGCGGCCCAGTCAGTCCGCCCCTCGGGCTACCGCACCTGGAGGAGGTCGAGGATGAGCGGAGTGAGGGAGAGCTGCGAGGGCTCCCGTCCCACGAGCGCCTCCACGCGCTCCTGGAGCCGGCCCCCCTCCTCATTCCGCTTCGCGACGATGAGAGGAATGCGGCTGTCCTGCGCGGCGGGGCTGCCGTGCCAGGAGCGGTAGCGGTTGGCGAAGTAATAGCGCTCCTCGACGGGGCGCTCCAGGCCTGAGCGCGCCAGCAGCAGGACATCCCCCGCGCGGTCGCCATGTGGGCCCGCGGAGAGCCAGTCCATTCGCTCGCGCAGCCGCAGCAGGTCCGGCCGGGGGTGGGCCTGGAGGTACTCGGGGAGGGGCACCAGCCCGGTGCCGTCGAACACCTGGAAGGGCAGGTCCTCCTCCGCCGCGGGACGGGGCTCCCGGGTGAACACGAGGTCCAGCGTCCCCTTCATCGCCGGGAGTCCCTCGCCCCGTGCGCTCGCGAGGAAGAAGGCCCGGGCCACGGGCAGCACGTCCTCCTCCAGCCGGGGCGGGCGGCTCCAGTCGCAGCGCTGCCCGGCGCTCGCACAGGTGGAGCGGTCCGCGAGGTACACGTAGGCCATGGCGCCCTGGTAGGCCACCACCGCCTGGTAGTCTTCCTCCGCCGCCTCCAGGCCCAGCTTGCGCGGGCGCACCCGGAAGCCCAGCCGCTCCAGCAGCGCCACCGGCTCATCGTGTCCCTCGGTGGACAGCGCATGCCGCTCGTCATGCAGCACGGGCGTGTGCCCATGATCCGAGACGAAGACGACGTAGGTGTCGTCCAGCGCGCCCCGGGCCGCGTAGGCGTCCAGGATGCGGCCCACCAGGGAGTCCAGCACGTCCCGCACGTACCGCTTCTGCTCGGCGAGCGCGTCCCGGGCGACGTGCGTGTAGAGGTCCACGCCGGGGAAGTAGACGACCTGGAGGCGTGGCGGCCCGTGCTTCTCGATGGCGGCCAGCACGGACGTGGCGGACTGCTCGTCCACCTCGCTGTAGGTGACGCGGTCCACGTCCTCGTCGTCCACCAGTCCCTCGGCGAACTCCGCCGCGAGCGAGGCCAGCGCGTCCGGCGCGGGCGTGGTGAAGAGGTCCGCGCCCCGGTACACGTGGGCGAGGCTGACGAAGGCGCGCACGTCCGCCTTCTCGAAGACGGTGGGCGTCTTCACCGCGTCCCCCACCAGCCCGTCCGACAGCATGCGCAGCGTGTCCGCCTTGTCATGCACGGACACGGGAGCCGGCGCGTAGAAGCGGCGCTCCTCGCGGGCGAACCACTCGTTGCCGGGAACGCCCGTGTGCGCGGGCGGCTGGCCCGTGTAGAGGGACGTCCAGGCCGCCACCGTGGTGGACGGCAGGATGCTCAGGACGCCGGGCACGGAATAGCCATGTGCGTACACGCCCGCCCCCAGCTTTTCGCCCAGCAGTGCCTTCATGTGTCTGGAGCGGCCGTCCTTCAGCACCTGGCGCAGCTCGTCCTCGCCGACGCCGTCGAAGCCGAACAGGAGCACCCGTGGGCCCGGTGAGAGCGGGCGCAGGGGCTCACGAAGCTTCCGCGCTCCGCCAGCGGCCAGCAGGTCCGCGCTCTCTCTGACGACGGGCTTCCGCCACAGCACGAAGACAGCTCCCGCCGCGGCCAGCAGGACGGCCAGCCCCCCCGCCCCCCACCTGACGAAACGCTTGCGTGAAGACATGCCCCCGCGTAGCGCCGGGGGCGCGCACTGACAACCCGGATCCGCCTGCCTCTGTCTGGCACCCGCCGGAAGGAAGGCGCCTTCCCCGGGCGGTGACCCCCAGGTCCCCGTTCACTGAGGCGCTCCGGGCTCCGGCGTGACGCCGCGCGGAGCCTGCCCATGCGCCGCCCCCGGAGGTGAGGCGAAGGCAGGGGCAGGCCGCCCAGGCCCGCACCGCCGCTCATTCGTCAACGCCCCGGGCCGGGGCCCGTATCGGGGAACGGAAGGAGACGAGGCGCGCGTCGGGGTCCGGAAGCGGAATTCCCTCGCGCTGGGCCGCCGCCACGAGCGCCTCGCGAACCGCGGCGGTGGTGCCCACGAAGTCGGAGCGCCGCGAGTCCGTCCAGAAGCGCACCTCCAGCACCAGGTCGTCCTGGCCCAGCTCCGCGACCTGGACACTGGGCGCCGGGGCCTCCAGCACCCCGGGGACGGCAGGCACGGCCGACAGCAGCACGCGCAGCGCCCGGGGCAGGTCCACGCCGTAGCCCAGGAAGACGCGGACGCTGGCGCGCCGCATGGGCGAGGCGGTGTTGTTCGTCATCCGCGCGGTGAAGACCTCCGCGTTGGGCACCAGCACCAGCCGTCCGTCATAGGTGCGCACGTGGGTGGCGCGCAGCACCACGCGCTCCACCCTGCCCTCCGTGTCCCCCACGACGATCTCGTCTCCCACGCGGAAGGGGCGCAGCGCCAGCAGGAGCAGCCCGCTGACGAAGTTCGAGAGGATGTCCTTGAGCGCGAAGCCGAGCGCCAGCCCGGTCAGCCCCAGCCCCGTGGCGGCACTGCGCCACTCAACGCCGAGCGCCCCCAGGGCCAGCAGCAGGCCCAGACCCCAGAGGGCGTAGTAGGCCACCTGCTTGACGAGGTTCTCCACCGTCAGGTCATCAATGACGCGGCGGAAGAGCCGGCGGAGCACCGCCCGGAGGCCAGCGGCCAGGGCCCAGAAGACGAGCAGCACCAGCAGCGCCGCGAGCAGCCGCGGAATGAGGGTGAGCGCGGCTTCCCCCACGCGGCCAAAGGCCGTGCGGATGGAGGCGAGGACGCGCGAGCCGAAGCGCGCCCCCGCCGACTGGCGCACCTGTCTTGCCTGGCCGAGCGCCACGTCGATGGCTCGGGACCATTGCGCCGCGAGCGCGTCCACCGTCGTCACGTGGTCCTGAGCGTCGTCAGGGGTAATCGTGACGATGGGGACACCCTGCACGCTCACCAGGCGGAGGGTTCCGCGCTCCCCGGAGGGCTCCACCCGGCTCGGAGAGAGAGGCGCGCGCCCCTCGGCCAGTGCCGCCAGTCGCCGCTCCACCCGCGCGGCCCGCTCCGACGCCGTCTCGCCCTCTCCCGGCCCAAGCCTCAGGACGGCGCGCCCGTCGAGCCGCACCGTGACCCGCTCCGCCTGCGCCCATGCCAGCGCAGGCAGCGCCCACGCCAGCATGGCCAGCAGCGTCCAGGTGAGCCGCCGCCCCGGTGCCCGTCCAAGATGCCCGAGTGAGTGAAGCGCACGCCGCCGGCCCATGGGCATCCCGTCCGTGGCTAGGCCGTGCGCCAGCGCACGAGCAGCAGGGGCAGGACGAGGAGCGCCCCGGCCGCCAGTCGCGCCAGCGCCAGGTTGCGAAGTCCTTCGAGAGGGCCCACGCGCTGCTCCTTCCTCATCAAGTCGCTTGGTCCCAATCCGGTGCGGCGCCCTCACATGAGGAGGAGTCTTCACGAAACGTGCGAATGCCTCGCCGAGAGGGCAATCAACGCGAGCGGGCGGGCGGACGGGCACTGGCTCCACGGCAGCCCCGCCCACCATTCAGGAAGCAAGGCCTCGCTGCCACGCCGTGGCCGGCACGGGCCGGGTATCACGCCTGCGACAGGGACGGCTGCCCGTCCCGCCTCAGGCCGACCGTGGAGCGGCGGCCCATGTCACCGGCGCTGCCGCGGGGAGGTGCTCCAGCTCCAGGTCGATGTGCTTTGCCTCGGGAATGGCGGTGCGCACCTCAGCCTCGATGGCATCCACCTCCTCGCTGAGGACCCGGATGAGGTGGCGGGCCATGTCCTGGAGCCCCCGCTCCCGTGCGTCCCTCACCTGGGCGAGGCCCCCAGGGGGAAGCGCCTCGGCCAGCCTCGCCGCGACGAATGCCTCGCTGAAGCGGATCTCCGCCTTGAAGGTGAAGGACTCGGGCGTGAGCTGCCGCGTCTTCACGTCGTGGATGTCCGCGATGCTCTTCCGGGCGCGGATGATGGACTCGAAGCGCTGCGCGACCTCCTCAGGCACGGCACGGCCCAGCAGCAGCTCGCGGTTGGCCAGCACCAGGTAGATGGCGACGAGGCCCAGCAGCATGCCCACGGTGATGGGAGCCGCCGAGTCGAACACCGGGTTGCCCGTGAGGTACGCCAGGAGGATGCCCGAGGTGGCGAGCACCAACCCCAGCACCGCGGCACCGTCCTCCAGGAGGATGGCCACCGCCGCCGGGTCCGCCTTCTCGCGCACGTACCGCCAGAAGGGCATGCCGGCAGCGTGCTTCCTCAGGCCGCTCACGGCGAAGAGGAGCACCCCGCCCTCGATGAGGAATGACAGGCCCAGCACTCCGAAGGTGACGGGTCCAATCTCGGGCGTGTGTGGGCGCAGCAGCGACTGGATGCCGTGGTACACCGTCACGCCGCAGCCAATGAAGAAGATGCCCGAGGCGGACAGAATGCCGAAGATGAAGCGCTCGCCGCCGTAGCCGTAGTGGAACTCCTCGTCGCGCTCGCGTGAGCCGCGCTTGAGGCCCAGGAAGAGCAGCACCTGGTTGCCCGTGTCGGCCGCCGAGTGGATGGCCTCGGACAGCATCGCGCCCGAGCCGGACAGCTAGAACGCGATGCACTTCACCAGGGTGACGAACGCATTGCCGGACAGCGCGGCGACGACGGCTTTGATGGAGCTCGCGGGGGCGGCCATGGAGCGAGGAGGGGAGGAGGAGGCCCGCTTCTACCATGTGTCTCTTCCCAGGCGTCACGTCTCCTTGGGCGGCCTCTCGCAGTGGGCGGCGAGGTACATCCGGCAGTCGTAGAACACCTTCAGTCCGCTCCGACTTCAGCGCACCGGCAAGTTCTCCAGGGCGGTCGGCATGAGGGCCAGGGCGGACGACTCGATTTCAACGCCCCTTGAAGCGGTCCATCCGGGCGGCCGGCGGAGGTCGGGGGCGCGCAGGTGGTGGAGGCCATCTCCTCCGCGATGCACGAGCCCGTGCGGATCCCCCGCATCCCCAGGCTCATCGTGGACGCCTCCGAGGGGCGCTTCGAGACCCTGCGCGGACTGATCAGCGACAACCAGGGGCCCTCGGCCATGGCCTGGGCCCGCGCTATTCCGTACGTGCGGCGTGAGCATCGTGAAGGCCTTCCTCCAGGCCCCCTCGCATCCGCCCGCCGTCGACTGCGCGCTCAAGCGGCGCGGCGCGGACTTTTCCCTGAGCGTGCGGCCCTGAGCTCGGGCACGCTTCACGCCGTGGCCGGAATCGACGCGACACCCAGGAGACACGGCAATGCGAATCACTGTGACGAGCGTGATGGTGGAGGACCAGTCCAAGGCCCTGAAGTTCTACACGGAGGTCCTGGGCTTCGTGCTCAAGGTGGACGTCCCCATGGGCGGGGAGCACCGGTGGCTGACCGTGGTCTCGCCGGACGCGCAGGAGGGCACGCAGCTCTTGCTGGAGCCCCTGGCCTTCGCGCCCGCGCGCGTGTACCAGAAGGCGCTGTTCGACGCGGGCATCCCGGCGGCGTCGTTTGGCGTGGACGACTGCCAGGCGGAGTATGAGCGTCTGCTGAAACACGGCGTGGTGTTCCACACGAAGCCCACGGTGATGGGCCCCGTCACCGTCGCCATGTTCCAGGACACCTGCGGAAACCTCATCCAGATGGCCCAGGTGTAGCGGCCCCCCGTATCGGCCGGTCGTCGTATGTCACCCCATGTGGGCCAGGGATTACGCTGTGTCCTGACAGTTCATGTTTCACACAGGGGGATGTGATGACGATGCGGATCCAGTCCAGGGTTCCGCCGCAGGAGCCTCGCAAGGGGCCCGCGGCGGACGGTCAGCCGGCGGGAACGGCACGGAACAACGCGGCGCAGGGGACACCTCCGCGCCCGCCGGAAGTGGCGGCGCGCAGGGCGGGCTTCTCCGAGCAGAGCGCGTTCGTCTCCAAGCAGCCGGACGTGACGTCCACGTTCAAGCGCGAGTTCGGCGCCATGGCGTCGGACAAGCAGAAGTTCCACGAGACGATGCGGACGGTCTACGGCGAGGGCTACGACGCCGGCAAGGCCGAGCAGTACCGGCAGCAGGCCCTGAAGGGCGACTTCGGCTGGCTGCCGCCGGTGCGCACGGTGTCCGCGGAGACGCTGAACGGGGCCAACGGCGCCTACGACGCGGAATCCGGCACGGTGCTCATCAACGAGTCGCTGGACCCGTCGCTGGCGGCCTCCACCTACGTGGAGGAGGCGGGCCACCACCTGGACACGAAGCTCAACACCGAGGACACGCAAGGCGACGAGGGCGAGCTGTTCCGCCGCATCCTGTCCGGCGAGAAGCTGTCCCCGAAGCAGGTGGCGGACATCCGCGCGGAGAACGACAAGGGCACCATCGTCGTGGACGGCAAGGCGAAGGAGGTCGAGTTCTGGAACCCCTTCAAGGCCATTGGCAACGCGGTGGGCGGCGTGGCCAAGGCCGTGGGCAACGCGGTCGGCTCGGCGGTGAACGCCGTCGGTAGCGCGGTCACCACGGCGGCCAAGGCGGTGGGCGGCGCGGCGAAGAGCGTCTGGAGCGGCATCAAGACGGTGGCCACCCGCGCGGGCGACGGCGTGCGCAGCCTGGTCACCGGCGCCGTCAGCACCGTGGTGGGCGCGGTCCGCAACGTGGGAGAGGGGCTGGGCACCTTCTTCGGCGGCATCGGCAAGCTGTTCCAGGGCAAGTTCGGTGAAGGCTTCAAGCAGATGGGGCTGGGCCTCTTGAAGACCGTCGTGCAGACGCCCGTGGACGCCCTCCTGATGATGGGCGGCCGGGCGCTGAGCGCCATCCAGACGCTGATTGGCGTGGAGCCGCCCGCGCGCAAGCTGTCGGACAGTGAGATCGCCACGCTGAAGAGCGTCTACGGGGACTCCATCGACTACTCGCAGATGCGCATCAAGGAGGGCAACTCCGGCCTGTTCAGCACCACCGGGCGCGCGTTCACCCACGGCAACACCATTTACATCCCGCCGGACAACCTGCCCCTGACGCCGGACCTGCTGGTGCACGAGTCGGCGCACGTCTGGCAGCACCAGAACGGCGGCACGGACTACATGAGCGAGGCGCTGGTGGCCCAGCACATCGGGGACGGCTACGACTTCGAGAAGGGCCTGGACGCGGGCAAGTCCTGGAGCCAGCTCAACCCCGAGCAGCAGGCGGAGTTCCTCCAGCAGGCGCAGCTCGCCGGCTACTTCGCCAACCCCGCCGCCGGCTTCCACTACAACGGCAAGGACTACACGGCGCAGATCAACGCGGCCGTCGCCCAGGTGCGGGCCGGCCAGGGGGCTCCGTAGGCCATGAGGTCGCCGCGCGTCGCCAGCCTGGGGTGGGCCTGGGTCCTGCTCCTCCTCCTCACCGCGTGCCGTCCCGTCCTCCAGGTGTCCCTGGTGGAGGGCGCGCGGCAGCTGCCCGCTCCCCGCTTCCAGGTGGAGGACCCCGAGCACGAGGACCGCCCCCGCTACAACACCGTCCAGGTGCTGGACCGGGCGGGGGAGATATACTGGCGGCTGCGGGCCGAGCCGTTCGGCGACCTCGCCAGCGTGGCCTCGCTGACGTACGGCGAGGCCCCGCAGGGCTTCGCCGTCCTGGACGGGCCCCGGCCCCTCCAGCCCGGGGGCCGATACGCGTTGTACGTGGTGGGCAAGAACCGGGGGACGCTGCACTTCGACGTGGACGCGGAGGGCCACCTCACCCAGGTCGAACCGTAGCGTCAGGGCTCTGGACCCCCGGGGCGTTGCGCTAGCCTGGGGCCATGTCTTCGGAGCGCAACAGGGGCCGTGCTCGCACGGTGGAGGAGTGGCTGGGCCGGCTCTCCTCGCGCGATGCGGGAGCGCGCGAGGAGGCGCTGTCGGCGTTGGAGGAGTCGCTGGTGTCCGGCGAGCCGGAGTCGCGCGAGCGGACCGCGCGGGCGCTCCTGGAGGAGCTGGGGCGGCCCGGGACGGCGGTCGCGGAGCCCCTGCTGTTCCTGTTGCAGCGCGGCTGGTGGCCTCCGCAGGCGGGCCTCACCGGCCTCGCCGTCCAGAGCGTGCTGGCGGTGCTTGCGCGCATGGAGGCGGAGAGCCCGGCGCTGGAGAACGCGGCGGGGGTGCTCGCCGGGGTGTGCCGGGTGGATGCCTCCCAGCTCGCCGCGCTGGACGGGATGTTCCGGCACCCGAAGGCTTCTGTTCGCGGAGCCATGGCGCTCGTCGTGGGACGGCTGGGCACCGCCGCGGCGTCCGAGCTGCCCCGGCTGCTGGAGCTGCTGGAGGACGAGGAGCCCGTGGCCCTCTCCGCGCTGGAGTCGCTGGCCGCGCTCGCGCCGCTGGCCCCGGAGCTCACCGCGCCTCGGCTGCTGGAGCAGGTGCGCGGGTCGGACGGAGCGCGCCTCTACCTGGCCCTGGTGTCCCTGCGAGGCCTGCTGGACGAGCTGCACGGGGAAGCGCGGCCCGCGCCCGTGCTGCCGGACC